>CAMHZO010000008.1:0-94795 GCA_946190205.1 Streptococcus mitis
TTCTTTGATTAGTGTAGTGAAAGTCAATGGTAAGAAAATTTACCTCGGAGGAGATTTGGATAATGCTCATGGAGCAGAAGACAAGTATGGTCCTCTCATTGGAAAAGTTGATTTGATGAAGTTTAATCATCACTATGATACCAATAAATCAAACACCAAGGATTTCATTAAAAATTTGAGTCCGAGTTTGATTGTTCAAACTTCGGATAGTTTACCTTGGAAAAATGGTGTTGATAGTGAGTATGTCAATTGGCTCAAAGAACGAGGAATTGAGAGAATTAACGCAGCCAGCAAAGACTATGATGCGACAGTTTTTGATATTCGACAAGATGGTTTTGTCAATATTTCAACTTCTTACAAGCAGATTCCAAGTTTTCAAGCTGGTTGGCATAAGAGTGCTTATGGAAACTGGTGGTATCAAGCGCCTGACTCTACAGGAGAATATGCAGTTGGTTGGAATGAAATCAAGGGTGAATGGTATTACTTCAACCAAACGGGTATCTTGTTACAGAATCAATGGAAAAAATGGAACAATCGTTGGTTCTATTTGACAGACTCTGGTGCATCTGCTAAAAATTGGAAGAAAATCAATGGAAGCTGGTATTATTTCAACAAAGAAAATCAGATGGAGACTGGTTGGCTTAATACTGGCGGTCAGACCTATTATCTATCAAATGATGGGGATATGATAACAGGATGGCGTAAGATTGATGGACAATGGTACTATTTTGCTCAATCAGGGGAAATGAAAACGAGCTGGGTAAAAGATAAAGAAACCTGGTACTATATGGATTCTACTGGTACCATGAAGACAGGCGAGATAGAAGTTTCTGGTCATCATTACTATCTAGAAGAATCAGGAGCTATGAAGCAAGGCTGGCTTAAAAAGGCAAATGATTGGTATTTCTACAAGACAGATGGTTCACGAGCTATAGGTTGGATTAAAGACAAGGATAAATGGTACTTCTTGAAAGAAAATGGTCAATTACTTGTGAATGGTAAGACACCAGAAGGCTATACTGTTGATTCAAGTGGTGCCTGGTTAGTGGATGTTCCGGTAGAGAAATCTGCTACAACTAGAGATACAAGTAACTCAGAAATAAAAGAATCGAAAGAAGTAGTGAAAAAAGATCTTGAAAATAAAGAAACGAGTCAATACGAAAGTATTACAAGTTCTTCAACTAGTCAAGATTTGACTTCTTCAACTTCACAAAGCTCTGAAACGAGTGCAAATAAATCGGAATCAGAACAGTAGTAAAAAAGAAGGTTTTAGGGCCTTCTTTTTCCTATCAACTCTTTTCTATTTACTGTCATTCATGTTATAATGGATAAATATGAAGAATCGGAGTGAGACTATGAAATACAAACGGATTGTCTTTAAGGTGGGGACTTCTTCTCTGACAAATGAGGATGGAAGTTTATCACGTAGTAAGGTAAAGGCTATTACCCAGCAATTGGCTATGTTGCACGAAGCTGGTCATGAATTGATTTTGGTGTCGTCAGGTGCCATTGCTGCAGGTTTTGGGGCCTTAGGATTTAAAAAGCGTCCGACTAAGATTGCTGATAAACAGGCTTCAGCAGCGGTAGGACAAGGGCTTTTGTTGGAAGAATACACGACCAATCTTCTCTTGCGCCAAATCGTTTCTGCACAAATCTTGCTGACCCAGGATGACTTTGTGGATAAGCGCCGTTATAAAAATGCCCATCAGGCTTTGTCAGTTCTACTTAGCCGTGGAGCGATTCCTATCATCAACGAGAATGACAGTGTCGTCATTGATGAGCTCAAGGTTGGGGACAATGATACTCTGAGTGCACAGGTTGCAGCCATGGTCCAAGCAGACCTTTTGGTCCTCTTGACAGACGTAGACGGTCTCTATACAGGAAATCCTAATTCAGACCCAAGAGCCAAACGCTTGGAGCGAATCGAGACCATCAATCGTGAGATTATTGATATGGCAGGTGGAGCAGGTTCTTCAAACGGAACTGGGGGCATGCTTACAAAAATCAAAGCTGCAACTATTGCGACAGAATCAGGAGTTCCTGTTTATATCTGCTCATCTTTGAAGACAGATGCCATGATTGAAGCAGCTGAGGAGACTAAGGATGGTTCCTACTTTGTTGCTCAAGAGAAGGGACTTCGTACCCAGAAACAATGGCTGGCTTTTTATGCTCAGAGTCAAGGTTCTATTTGGGTTGATAAAGGGGCTGCAGAAGCTCTCTCTCAACATGGCAAGAGTCTCCTTTTATCTGGTGTTGTTGACGCAGAAGGAGCCTTTTCTTACGGTGATATCGTGACAGTATTTGACAAGGAAAGTGGAAAATCACTTGGAAAAGGACGCGTGCAATTTGGAGCATCTGCTTTGGAGGATATGTTGCGTTCTCAAAAAGCCAAAGGTGTCTTGATTCACCGTGACGATTGGATTTCCATTACTCCTGAAATCCAACTACTCTTTACAGAATTTTAGAGGTAAATTATGGTAAGTACACAAGAACAATTTGAACAGGTACAGGCTGTTAAAAAATCGATTAACACAGCTAGTGAAGAGGTGAAAAACCAAGCCTTGCTAGCCATGGCTGATCACTTATTAGCAGCTACTGAGGAAATTTTAGCAGCCAATGCCCTTGATATGGAAGCTGCTAAGGGTAAAATCTCAGATGTAATGCTGGATCGTCTTTATTTGGATGCAAGTCGTATAGAAGCAATGGCAACCGGGATTCGTGAAGTGGTTGCTTTACCAGATCCAATCGGTGAAGTTTTGGAAACAAGTCAGCTTGAAAATGGCTTGGTTATCACCAAGAAACGTGTAGCTATGGGAGTTATTGGTATAATCTATGAAAGCCGTCCAAATGTGACGTCTGATGCGGCTGCTTTGGCTCTTAAAAGTGGAAATGCAGTTGTTCTTCGTAGTGGTAAGGATGCCTATCAAACGGCCCATGCCATTGTCACAGCCTTGAAGAAGGGTTTGGAGACAACGACCATTCATCCAGATGTGATTCAACTGGTGGAAGATACCAGCCGTGAAAGTAGCTATGCTATGATGAAGGCCAAGGGCTATCTAGACCTGCTCATTCCTCGTGGAGGGGCTGGTTTGATCAATGCAGTGGTTGAAAATGCTATTGTACCAGTTATCGAGACAGGAACTGGGATTGTCCATGTTTATGTCGATAAGGACGCAGATGAGGACAAGGCACTGTCTATCATCAACAATGCCAAAACTAGTCGTCCTTCTGTCTGCAATGCCATGGAGGTTCTACTTGTTCATGAAGACAAAGCAGCAAGCTTCCTTCCTCGCTTGGAGCAAGTTCTAGTTGCAGAGCGCAAGGAAGCTGGACTGGAGCCAATTCAATTCCGTGTAGATAGCACAGCAAGTCAGTTTGTTTCAGGTCGAGTAGCTGAGGCCCAAGACTTTGACACCGAGTTTTTAGACTATGTACTAGCTGTTAAGGTTGTGAGCAGTTTAGAAGAAGCAGTTGCTCATATTGAAACCCACAGTACCCATCATTCGGATGCCATTGTGACGGAGAATGCTGAAGTTGCAGCTTACTTTACAGATCAAGTAGACTCTGCAGCAGTCTATGTCAATGCCTCAACGCGTTTCACCGATGGTGGCCAATTTGGTCTGGGTTGTGAAATGGGAATTTCTACTCAAAAACTGCACGCGCGTGGTCCAATGGGCTTGAAAGAATTGACCAGCTACAAGTATGTGGTTACTGGTGACGGACAGATAAGGGAGTAAAAAATGAAGATTGGATTTATTGGTTTGGGAAATATGGGAGCTAGCTTGGCCAAGGCTGTTTTGCAGGCCAAGACGGGTGATGACCTTCTCCTTGCCAATCGCAGTCAAGCCAAGGTGGATGCTTTCATTGCCGACTTTGGCGGTCAAGCTTCTAGCAATGAAGAAATCTTTGCAGAAGCAGATGTGATTTTTCTAGGTGTTAAGCCAGCTCAGTTCTCAGACTTGCTTTCTCAATATCAGACCATTCTTGAAAAACGAGGGAGTCTTCTTTTGATTTCGATGGCAGCTGGATTGACTTTAGAAAAACTAGCAAGTCTTATCCCAAATCAACACAGAATTATTCGTATGATGCCCAATACCCCTGCTTCTATCGGGCAAGGAGTGATTAGTTATGCCTTGTCTCCTAATTGCAGGGCTGAGGACAGTGAGCTATTTTGTCAGCTTTTAAGCAAGGCTGGCCTCTTGGTTGAACTTGGGGAAGGCTTAATCGACGCGGCGACAGGTCTTGCAGGTTGTGGGCCGGCCTTTGTCTATCTCTTTATTGAGGCCTTGGCAGATGCAGGTGTTCAGACTGGATTGCCACGAGAGACAGCATTGAAAATGGCGGCTCAAACAGTGGTAGGAGCTGGTCAATTGGTCCTAGAAAGCCAAGAGCATCCTGGAGTATTGAAAGACCAAGTCTGCAGCCCAGGAGGTTCGACTATTGCTGGTGTAGCGAGCTTAGAAGCGCATGCTTTTAGAGGAACGGTCATGGAGGCAGTTGGTCAAGCCTACAAACGAACACAAGAATTAGGTAAATAAGAGGTAGTTTTGTCTGCCTCTTTTATGGTGGCTGATACTCTTCGAAAATCTCTTCAAACTGAGTCAGATTCCATCTGCAACCTCAAAACAGTGTTTTGAGCAACCTGCGGCTAGCTTCCTAGTTTGCTCTTTGATTTTCATTGAGTATTAAATGAGAAGACAAAAAAGATTGTCACAAACCCCTATTTTTTGATAGAATAGAAGTAGTAAAAAAGAAATGAGTTAGACATGTCAAAAGGATTTTTAGTCTCTCTTGAGGGACCAGAGGGAGCAGGAAAGACCAGTGTTTTAGAGACTCTGCTACCAATTTTAGAGGAAAAAGGAGTAGAGGTGCTGACGACCCGTGAACCTGGCGGAGTCTTGATTGGGGAGAAGATTCGGGAAGTGATTTTGGACCCAAGTCATACTCAGATGGATGCGAAGACAGAGTTACTTCTTTATATTGCCAGTCGCAGACAGCATTTGGTGGAAAAAGTTCTTCCAGCCCTTGAAGCTGGTAAGTTGGTCATTATGGACCGTTTCATCGATAGTTCTGTTGCCTATCAGGGATTTGGTCGTGGCTTGAATATTGACGCCATTGACTGGCTCAATCAGTTTGCGACAGATGGCCTCAAACCCGATTTGACACTCTATTTTGACATCGAGGTGGAAGAGGGACTGGCTCGCATTGCTGCTAATAGCAATCGTGAGGTCAATCGTTTGGACTTGGAAGGATTGGACTTGCATAAAAAAGTCCGTCAAGGTTACCTTTCTCTTCTGGACAAAGAAGGAAGTCGTATTGTCAAGATTGATGCTAGTTTTCCTTTGGAGCAAGTTGTGGAAACTACCAAGGCTGTCTTGTTTGATAGAATGGGATTAGCTAAATGAAACAAGATCAACTAAAGGCCTGGCAACCAGATCAGTTTAACCGCTTTGTCCGTATCCTAGAACAAGACCAGCTCAATCATGCCTACCTCTTTTCAGGTTTCTTTGGAAGCTTGGAAATGGCACAGTTTTTGGCTAAGAGCCTCTTTTGTACGGATAAAGTTGGCGTTCTACCATGTGAGAAATGTCGAAATTGCAAGCTGATTGAACAAGAAGAGTTTCCAGATGTTACCTTGATTAAGCCAGTCAATCAGGTCATCAAGACAGAACGGATTCGAGAATTGGTGGGACAGTTTTCTCAAGCAGGGATTGAAAGTCAGCAACAGGTATTTATTATCGAGCAAGCTGAGAAAATGCATCCCAACGCAGCTAATTCTCTGCTCAAGGTTATCGAAGAACCCCAGAGTGAGGTTTACATTTTCTTCTTGACCAGAGATGAGGAGAAGATTTTACCGACAATTCGAAGTCGGACCCAGATTTTCCACTTTAAAAAACAAGAAGAGAAGCTGATATTGCTCTTAGAACAAATGGGACTGGTTAAGAAAAAAGCGACTCTCCTAGCCCAGTTTAGTCAATCGCGAGCTGAAGCAGAGAAGTTAGCCAATCAGGCAAGTTTTTGGACCTTGGTTGATGAAAGTGAACGCCTGCTGACTTGGTTAGTGGCTAAGAAAAAAGAAAGTTATTTGCAAGTTGCCAAACTAGCTAGCTTGGCAGATGATAAGGAAAAACAAGATCAGGTTTTACGGATTCTTGAAGTCCTCTGTGGGGAGGATCTCCTGCAAGCAAGAGTAAGAGTGATTCTACAAGATTTGCTAGAAGCTAGAAAAATGTGGCAAGCTAATGTCAGCTTTCAAAATGCCATGGAATACCTGGTCTTGAAAGAAATATAAACTCAAAGATGAATGATAAAGAAAGGAAAGGGCTGTTTTATGGACAAAAAAGAATTATTTGACGCGCTAGATGATTTTTCCCAACAGTTATTGGTAACCTTGGCCGATGTGGAAGCCATCAAGAAAAATCTCAAGAGCCTGGTAGAGGAAAATACAGCTCTTCGCTTGGAAAATAGTAAGTTGCGAGAACGCTTGGGTGAGGTGGAAGCAGATGCTCCCGTCAAGGCTAAGCATGTTCGTGAAAGTGTCCGTCGAATTTATAAAGATGGTTTTCACGTATGTAATGATTTTTATGGACAACGTCGAGAGCAGGACGAGGAATGTATGTTCTGTGACGAGTTGTTATACAGGGAGTAAGCATGCAGATTCAAAAAAGTTTTAAGGGGCAGTCTCCCTATGGCAAGCTGTATCTAGTGGCAACGCCGATTGGCAATCTAGATGATATGACCTTTCGTGCTATCCAGACCTTAAAAGAAGTAGATTGGATTGCAGCTGAGGACACGCGCAATACAGGGCTTTTGCTCAAGCATTTTGATATTTCCACCAAGCAGATTAGTTTTCATGAGCACAATGCCAAGGAAAAGATTCCTGATTTGATTGGTTTCCTGAAAGCAGGACAAAGTATTGCTCAGGTATCCGATGCGGGTCTGCCTAGTATCTCGGACCCTGGTCATGATTTGGTCAAGGCAGCCATTGAGGAAGAAATTGCGGTTGTGACTGTTCCAGGTGCCTCTGCAGGAATTTCTGCCTTGATTGCCAGTGGTTTAGCGCCACAGCCACATATCTTTTACGGCTTTTTACCGAGAAAATCAGGCCAGCAAAAGCAATTTTTCGACTTGAAAAAAGACTATCCTGAAACTCAGATTTTCTATGAATCGCCCCATCGTGTGGCAGATACGTTGGAAAATATGCTAGCAGTTTATGGTGACCGCTCGGTCGTCTTGGTTAGGGAATTGACTAAAATCTATGAAGAATACCAACGAGGAAAGATCTCTGAATTGCTGGAAAGCATCGCTGAAACGCCACTTAAGGGAGAATGCCTTCTCATTGTTGAAGGTGCCAGTCAGGATGTGGAAGAAAAAGACGAGGAGGACTTATTCTTAGAAATTCAAGCCCGTATCCAGCAAGGCATGAAGAAAAACCAAGCTATCAAGGAAGTAGCTAAGTTTTACCAGTGGAATAAGAGCCAGCTTTACGCTGCCTATCACGATTGGGAAGAAAATGACTAAACAGGGAAGTTTGCCTTCTTCCCTTTTTTTGTTATACTAGTAGAAGAAAAAATAGAAAGATTTGTGGGTGTTAAACAAGCCAGTGCCTTGTTTTGATATGAACTTAGGTTCCACCCAAAGAGGTATTAGTGTCGTGTCTCAATCTTATATCAATGTTATTGGTGCTGGTTTGGCAGGTTCTGAAGCAGCCTACCAAATTGCAGAACGTGGTATTCCAGTTAAACTTTATGAAATGCGTGGTGTCAAGTCAACACCTCAACACAAAACAGACAATTTTGCAGAGTTAGTTTGTTCTAATTCTCTTCGTGGAGATGCTCTGACAAATGCTGTCGGGCTTCTCAAGGAAGAAATGCGTCGCTTGGGTTCTGTTATTTTGGAATCTGCTGAGGCTACACGTGTTCCTGCAGGTGGTGCGCTTGCGGTGGACCGTGATGATTTCTCCCAAATGGTGACCGAAAAAGTGGCCAACCACCCCTTGATTGAAGTGGTGCGTGATGAAATTACAGAATTACCGACAGATGTTATCACAGTTGTCGCTACTGGTCCCTTGACTAGTGATGCCCTGGCTGAAAAGATTCACACCCTTAATGATGGCGATGGCTTCTATTTCTACGATGCGGCAGCGCCGATTATCGATGTCAACACTATCGATATGAGCAAGGTCTATCTCAAATCTCGTTATGATAAGGGAGAAGCCGCTTATCTCAACGCTCCCATGACCAAGCAAGAATTTATGGATTTCCATGAAGCCTTGGTCAATGCGGAAGAAGCTCCGCTCAATTCTTTTGAAAAAGAAAAGTACTTTGAAGGCTGTATGCCTATCGAAGTCATGGCTAAACGTGGTATTAAAACCATGCTTTATGGTCCTATGAAACCAGTCGGTCTTGAGTATCCAGAAGACTACACAGGACCTCGTGATGGAGAATTCAAAACCCCTTATGCGGTTGTCCAGCTTCGTCAGGACAATGCGGCTGGTAGCCTTTACAATATTGTTGGTTTCCAGACCCACCTCAAATGGGGAGAACAAAAGCGTGTCTTCCAAATGATTCCAGGTCTTGAAAATGCGGAGTTTGTACGTTATGGTGTCATGCACCGCAATTCTTACATGGATTCACCAAATCTTCTTGAGCAGACCTATCGTTCCAAGAAACAGCCAAACCTCTTCTTTGCTGGTCAGATGACAGGTGTGGAAGGCTATGTTGAGTCCGCAGCGTCAGGCTTAGTTGCGGGAATTAACGCGGCTCGTCTCTTCAAGGGAGAAAGCGAGGCTATTTTCCCAGAGACCACAGCGATTGGAAGTCTGGCTCATTATATCACCCATGCTGACAGCAAACATTTCCAACCAATGAATGTCAACTTTGGGATTATCAAGGAGTTGGAAGGCGAGCGTATCCGTGATAAGAAGGCTCGTTATGAAAAAATTGCAGAGCGTGCTCTTTCTGACTTAGAGGAATTTTTAACGGTCTAATTTTTTTGAAAGAATTGCTCATGATACTATAAAAATCTTAGAAATTGTGATAAAATAGGTAGGATAAAAAAAGGAGAGTGAAAATGGCGAATCCCAAGTATAAACGTATTTTAATCAAGTTATCAGGTGAAGCCCTTGCCGGTGAACGTGGCGTAGGGATTGATATCCAAACAGTTCAAACAATCGCAAAAGAGATTCAAGAAGTTCATAGCTTAGGTATCGAAATTGCCCTTGTTATCGGTGGAGGAAATCTCTGGCGTGGAGAACCTGCAGCAGAAGCAGGAATGGACCGCGTTCAGGCAGATTACACAGGAATGCTTGGGACTGTTATGAATGCTCTTGTGATGGCAGATTCATTGCAACAAGTTGGGGTTGATACACGTGTGCAAACAGCTATTGCTATGCAACAAGTGGCAGAGCCTTATGTCCGTGGACGTGCCCTTCGTCATCTTGAAAAAGGCCGTATCGTTATCTTTGGTGCTGGAATTGGTTCACCTTACTTCTCAACCGATACAACAGCGGCCCTTCGTGCAGCTGAAATTGAAGCGGATGCTATCCTTATGGCTAAAAATGGTGTCGACGGTGTTTACAATGCCGATCCTAAGAAGGACAAGACAGCCGTTAAGTTTGAAGAATTGACCCATCGTGACGTTATCAATAAAGGTCTTCGTATCATGGACTCAACAGCTTCAACCCTATCAATGGACAACGACATTGACTTAGTTGTTTTTAACATGAACCAACCAGGCAACATCAAACGTGTCGTATTTGGAGAAAATATCGGAACAACAGTTTCAAATAATATCGAAGAAAAGGAATAAGAAAGATTATGGCTAACGCAATTATTGAAAAAGCTAAAGAGAGAATGACCCAGTCTCACCAATCACTTGCTCGTGAATTTGGTGGTATCCGTGCTGGTCGTGCCAATGCAAGCTTGCTGGACCGTGTACATGTAGAATACTATGGAGTAGAGACTCCTCTTAACCAAATCGCTTCAATTACGATTCCAGAAGCGCGTGTTTTGTTGGTAACACCATTTGACAAGTCTTCATTGAAAGACATCGAACGTGCCTTGAACGCTTCTGATCTCGGTATCACACCAGCTAACGACGGTTCTGTTATTCGTTTGGTTATCCCAGCTCTTACAGAGGAAACTCGTCGTGACCTTGCTAAAGAAGTGAAGAAGGTCGGCGAAAATGCTAAAGTGGCTGTCCGCAATATCCGTCGTGATGCTATGGACGAAGCTAAGAAACAAGAAAAAGCAAAAGAAATCACTGAAGACGAATTGAAGACTCTTGAAAAAGACATTCAAAAAGTAACAGACGATGCTGTTAAACACATCGACGACATGACTGCTAACAAAGAAAAAGAACTTTTGGAAGTCTAAAAATAAACAGAAAAACTCAGTTGGCATTGCTGGCTGAGTTTTATTCGAAAGAAGGAAATATGAATACAAATCTTGCAAGTTTTATCGTTGGACTGATCATCGATGAAAACGACCGTTTTTACTTTGTGCAAAAGGATGGTCAAACCTATGCTCTTGCCAAGGAAGAAGGTCAACATACAGTAGGGGATACGGTCAAAGGTTTTGCCTACACGGATATGAAGCAAAAACTCCGCCTGACAACCTTAGAAGTGACTGCCACTCAGGACCAATTTGGTTGGGGAACTGTAACGGAAGTTCGTAAAGACTTGGGTGTCTTTGTGGATACAGGCCTACCTGATAAGGAAATCGTAGTGTCACTTGATATCCTCCCTGAGCTCAAGGAACTTTGGCCTAAGAAGGGCGACCAACTCTACATCCGTCTTGAAGTGGACAAGAAAGACCGCATCTGGGGACTCTTGGCCTATCAAGAAGACTTCCAACGTCTGGTTCGTCCTGCCTACAACAACATGCAGAATCAAAACTGGCCAGCCATTGTATACCGCCTCAAGCTGTCAGGAACTTTTGTTTACCTGCCAGAAAATAATATGCTTGGTTTTATCCATCCTAGCGAGCGTTACGCAGAGCCACGTTTGGGTCAAGTTTTAGATGTGCGTGTCATTGGTTTCCGTGAAGTGGACCGTACCTTGAACCTTTCCCTTAAACCACGTTCTTTTGAGATGTTGGAAAATGATGCCCAGATGATTTTGACTTATTTGGAAAGCAATGGCGGTTTCATGACCTTAAATGATAAGTCATCTCCAGATGACATCAAGGCAACCTTTGGCATTTCTAAAGGTCAGTTTAAAAAAGCACTTGGTGGCTTGATGAAGGCTGGCAAAATCAAGCAAGACCAGTTTGGTACAGAGTTGATTTAGGGAGACATATGAGAAAATCATTTTACACTTGGCTTATGACTGAGCGCAATCCTAAAAGTAATAGTCCTAAAGCTATCTTGGCAGACCTAGCTTTTGAAGAGTCTTCCTTCCCAAAACACACCGATGATTTTGATGAGGTGAGTCGCTTTTTAGAAGAACATGCCAGTTTCTCTTTTAACCTAGGAGACTTTGACGCCATCTGGCAAGAATACTTAGAACACTAGCATGATTCACTGGGTTTGGGCTAGTAATTTCTCCGCCCCTTTGCTATAATAAAAAGAAATAAAAGGATTAGAGAGGTTCTTTATTTGAAGGAACATTCAATAGACATTCAACTGAGTTATCCAGATGACCTGTTTCATCTTTTTGGTTCCAATGAACGCCATCTTCGTTTGATGGAAGAAGAGCTTGATGTTGTGATTCATGCTCGTACGGAGATTGTCCAAGTTTTGGGAGAAGAGTCTGCTTGCGAGGAAGCCCGTCAGGTTATTCAAGCTCTCATGGTCTTGGTGAATAGAGGGATGACCGTTGGCACGCCAGATGTGGTTACTGCGATTAGTATGGTCAAAAACGATGAAATCGACAAATTCGTCGCCCTTTACGAAGAAGAAATTATCAAGGACAATACAGGGAAGCCGATTCGTGTTAAAACATTGGGTCAAAAACTGTATGTTGACAGTGTCAAACAGCATGATGTGACCTTTGGAATCGGACCTGCAGGGACAGGGAAGACCTTTCTTGCAGTGACCTTGGCAGTGACTGCCCTTAAACGTGGGCAAGTCAAACGGATTATCCTAACTCGTCCAGCAGTGGAAGCTGGCGAGAGTCTAGGTTTTCTTCCGGGTGATCTTAAAGAGAAGGTAGATCCTTACCTTCGACCTGTTTATGATGCCTTGTATCAGATTCTGGGAAAAGACCAGACGACTCGTCTCATGGAGCGTGAAATTATCGAGATTGCGCCCCTTGCCTATATGCGTGGACGGACCTTGGATGATGCCTTTGTCATTCTCGATGAGGCGCAAAACACGACTATCATGCAGATGAAGATGTTTTTGACTCGTTTAGGTTTTAATTCTAAGATGATTGTCAATGGAGATATCAGTCAGATTGACCTTCCACGTAACGTTAAGTCTGGTCTGATTGATGCTCAAGAAAAACTCAAGAACATCCATCAGATTGACTTTGTTCATTTTTCAGCTAAGGATGTGGTTCGCCATCCTGTTGTCGCTCAGATTATCCGAGCTTATGAACCAGCTCCAGTTAAAAATGAAGAGAGTGAAGAAGTCCAAGAAGAAACAGAATAGCAAAAAAGAGCAGTTCAGGTAGAATTGCTCTTTCTTTTATCTGATAATTAGATTTTTATACTAGTTCATCAATTGGAGTATGTTTTTGATCGAGACCTTGGGCTACTGGAAGACTGGTTAAGTAACCTTGATAAGTGGTCACACCTTGACGCAAGCCCTCATCTTCAGAGATTGCTTGTACAAAACCTTTACCAGCCAAAGCTTCAATATAAGGAAGAGTGACATTGGTTAGGGCGATGGTTGAAGTACGGGCTACAGCACCGGGGATGTTGGCAACGGCATAGTGGAGTACACCGTGTTTTTCATATACAGGCTCATCGTGCGTTGTCACACGGTCAGCTGTCTCTATAACGCCCCCTTGGTCAACGGCAACGTCAACGATGACAGATCCTGGACGCATTTGCTTGACCATCTCATCTGTGACCAGTTTTGGTGCTTTGGCACCTGGGATGAGAACCGCTCCAATCACCACATCCGCATCTCTCACACTGGCTTCGATGTTGAGCGAATTGGACATAAGGGTTTGGATTTGATGACCAAAGACCTCCTCTAAAACGGAGAGACGTTTAGCACTGATATCAAGGATGGTCACTTGCGCTCCCAATCCTAAAGCGATGCGGGCAGCATGGGTCCCTACGACACCGCCACCGATGATGGTTACTTTCCCTTTAGGTACACCCGGCACACCACCCAGTAAGACACCAGAACCTCCTGCTTGCTTAGTTAGGAAATGAGCCCCGATTTGGACTGCCATACGGCCTGCAACCTCACTCATAGGTACGAGGAGTGGTAATTGACCTTGGGAATCACGGACAGTCTCATAGGCAATCCCTGTTGTTTTTGCTTCCAACATAGCATCTGCTAATTTTGGAGCAGCGGCCATGTGCAAGTAGGTGAAGAGAAGCAGGTCGTCACGTAAGTGACCATATTCAGAAGCTAGTGGTTCTTTTACTTTCACAACCAACTCAGCTGCCCAGGCTTCACCAGCAGTAGCGACAATTTCAGCTCCTTGCTTTTGATAGTCAGCATCAGTAAAGCCAGAACCGAGACCAGCATTTGTTTCAATAAGGACGCGATGACCACGACCGACTAAGCTGTGGACACCAGCAGGTGTGAGGGCGACACGGTTTTCATTATTCTTAATTTCTTTTGGAATTCCGATTAACATAGAGAAAAACTCCCTTTCTATTGACGGGTTGTAAATGATTTATCACAATTATCTATAAAATAAGGTGATGATTTTATTCTATATGAAACCGCTTTAAAAATCAAGAAAAACTTGTTGTAACTTCTTTTTTATGCTAGACTGATAGAAAATACTTTTGAATGGTAGAAACGTATGGAATCATTCTTTTTAAAACTAGCCAGTATCCAATAGTGGAGACATAGCGTTTATTGCTTAGATTTCTAACTTTGGATGATATGGAAGCAATGTTTGAGTATGCATCAGATAAGAAAAATAGGAGATTCTCTTGGACGAAAAGCAAATTATAAAGTTAAAGGACGTTGAATTTGTAGGCATTGGTAATTTTGAAGGGGAAACAGTTTTTTTTTGATAAGAAAACAGACAAGATGTTCTTAGGTCATTCTAAAAGAAAGTTTAAAGTGTCTCCTATCGCTTTCTCAACAGGAGTAGCACTTATCCTTTATGTGATTGTAAGAGAAATAACAAAAGTTCAGGTGTTTAGTGGTTTTTGGCCCTTGACTTTTGGTTTTTTTCTAATGATCATTGTCTCAAAACTCCTCTACAGACCAGCTTTGAATGAAGAATTAATTATTAGTCCTTTTGTGCTTTCAAACGTTGATATGATAACTTTTCTTAAAAATGAGAAGAAAAATATAGTTAAGAGCCATCTAATTATATTATTGGCATTTCTTTTTCCAGTGCTTTTTTCTATAGTTTATTTATTGACTTCTAATTTTTTGTTTTTGTTTTTAGCCATTTTATTTTTTATGTTCCCCCTATTGTTATTAAACACGAAACCAATACAGAGATTTAAAGTGATTCATATGTTAGACAAAAAATATTCCCCTAAGGAAAATGATATATGAAAAAATATTTAAAAAATATGGTTCCTATAGGAACAATTGATAAAAATCCAGTTTATTTTGATAAAAAAGATTCTAGTTTATACATAGTAAGAAAGAAGACTTCTTTTTGGGAAACTGCTGGCAGTAGCTTGATCATGATTCTTTATGTCATAATTGGAAGAGTCAATTCCAAATACTATTTAACCATTCTGGGAAGATATCAATTTCTAATGATTGGCATCCTGATTTCCTTTATAATAGCCTTTGTTGTTTGTTATGTTACGTACCATCGTGAGAGGCAAGTTGAAAAACTTCAATTAGAGGAAAAAGCAATGAGAGACTTCGTGTTAAGAGAGCGAAAGAATGTCTTTTTTACCTATTTATCTCTTATCATATTCCCACTAATTATAATATTTTTTGCGAACCTCTTTATCACATATGGCAATCTTCCGTGGGGAGTTGTTTCAGTTTTATTTATGACTATGTATTTTATGTTCTTTTATAATAAAATATTCCAAAGAGGAAAAATCATAAATGAACTGTATAAAACTTATAAATGATAAAGATAATTATGAAAAGTAACACTAAAAATTTCATTGCCCTAGGTATATATCAGGGAAAATCTGTCTACTATAACAATGAAAATCATCAACTGTTATATTCAACAAAGGATAAAACCAATGGAGCAACTGCTCTTACTGGTTACAGTTCAATTGCTCTTGTTTTATATAGTGTTTTAAGAAGTATAAGTAAAAATGGTAAAGTACCAACAGATTTTCGGTTGCTGTCTTTGGTCCTTGCTTATATTATCATTAGTATTGGTAGCAGTCTATTCCTTTATTATGTTTTAAATCGTGTCATTGAGTTAGAAGAATTTCAAATTGATTTAAGAAATTATCAAGACTTTTTAAAGCAAGAAAAAAGGAATGTTTTAATATTATATATAACGATGCTCTGTTTTTTGATTATAGGAATAGTGACTGGAATTATTTTCATAAGTTCAGGTAATTATATTAGTCTTGTATTAACTTTATCATCATATTTTATTGTATGCACTATTTTAAATACCAAATTGATTAAACGCGGCATGATATTGAGAAAGTTATACAAAGAATTAGAAAATAAAGATATTTAATTGAAAGATCGAGTTCTATAGATTTTTTAATTTATTGAAAAATTAGAATAAGCTGATTAAGCTGTGATTTTTAATTAAACGGACTTAGAGTTAGGTCAATTTAGGAGGTTAATGTGAAAGAAAAAACAGTTAGAGAAGTTGAAGAATTAAATAAAGCTTATTTTAAAAGATTAGCGAACACTCGCGCATCTGTAAGTATGATGGTTATTTCATGGACAGGAGTATTTATATTAGCACTAGAAATTTTCGTTTTTTATTACTATTTTGATACAATCGCTATAATAAATCCATTTATGAATTGGTTCTTTGATTTACTCTTGATTTCTTGTTTCTACCTTATTATTGCATTTTTCATTCCATTAGTTGGTCTCTTTGTATATAAGAAGCAAATTTTGTCAACAATTTTTCTGCTACTAGTCTATATGGTCATATACTTTTCTCTGCAGTTGATGATGCTTTTGATTATAGTTACTTCTATTTCAACGAAGGAATTTACTATAGGATTCTCTCTATATTCTCCAATTTTTATTCCATTTTTAGTTATTTGTACAATTTGTAGTTTTATTTATCAGTATTTTTGGCTAAAAAGAGAGTTAAAAAAAGGTTTTTCTATCAATAGAACAATGGGTAATTATTTTGCAAAATCCAGTGCTTATAGTAAGAACTCTCTTCTTATTATTTTTATAGTTTCTATGATAGGCGGTCTTCTTTCAGGTAAGTTGATACTTATTTTTGGAATTCTTGGAGCTCTTCTTTTCAGCTATGCATTTTCTCAATTGATTACAGAAGTTGCCTACCTTTTATATCTAAAAATTCAGAACAAGGAGTATTGGGAAGATGTGCCTACGAAAAAAGAGACTTTTCGAGATTTATTTAAGGGGTTCAGTTTAAAGAAAGCAAAAATTCGTATCCCACTTGAGATGGTAGCTTTTGCAATATTATTAGGGATTATTAATTATAGTGGTTATTCAGATGAGAGCATTAAGCGACCTATTTGGCTGGTCTGGAGTGTCAAATTGTTCATCTATGCAATAGAAATGGATATTTTGGGAAGTTTTATTCTTTATGTTATAAAAAAAGTAAATACTAGATTCAAAAAAGGAAAGAAAAAACAGTGAAAGAAGTTGAAGAATTAAATAAAGTATATTTTAAAAGCTTAGCGAACACTCGCGCATCTGCAAGTATGATGTTGATTTCATTTACAGGAGCAGTCATCTTTGGAGTAGAGCTATACCTAATTGATTTTGGTCTGCAAAAGTCATCGAACATATTTTTTAATTTTATTTTATTATATTCGGTCTATCTTATAGTGGCAACTGTGATTCCACTAGGGATGGGTTTTATTTATCGTAAACAAATTTTATCAACTATTTTATTACTATTATCGTATATAGGAATTTTCTTATCGTTAATGCTAACGTGTTATATTTTGTTTACAGTTAATAATAATGGCTTTCAAGAGTTTAATGAATCGTCAATACCAGTCATTTTGTTTTTAGTATTCTCTACAGTTTGTGGCTTTATTTATCAATATTTTTGGTTGATGCGACAACTGAAAAACGGTTTTTCTGCAAGTCGAACGGTGAGAAATTACTTTGCCAAATCTAGTGCCTACAGTCAAGAATCTATTCTCATTATTTTTATGTTAGTATTGTTAACTAGTGCTTTTTTAGGGAAGTTTGCTTTGGTTTTAGGTATTACAAGTACACTCCTTTACTGTTATGCTTTCCCCCAATTGATTATTGAAGTAGCCTATCTTTTATATCTTAAAACTCAAAGCAAGGAATATTGGGAAACAGAACCGGACGGAGAGGTCAGTTTTAGAAATTTATTCAGAAATTTATTTAAAGAATTTAGTCTGAAGAAAGCTAAAATTCGCATTCCTCTTGAAATATTTTCACTTCTTCTTATTATTTACATTGATGGGGGAAATGCCTACATCAATGTATTCATTAATCAAACACGTTGGCTGCTTTGGATTATTAGAATATTTATAATCTCAATAGGACTAGATATTTTGGGAAGTTTTATTCTTTATGTCATAAAAAAAGTAAATACTAGATTCAAAAAAGGAAAGAAAAAATGATGAATCTTCATTGTCAGTAGGACTCTGAATTATGTAATTATTGATTTTAAGAAGCTTTTAGAAATGCTTCCAAAGACCAGAAAACTCTCTGCTCTAGAATCAGTTATCTGGTATTCCTTGTTCGCGCTTCTTGTTGTAACTTCTTTTTTATGCTAGACTGGTAGAAAATATTTTTAAATGGAGGAGAAGTATGGAATCAATCTTTTTAAAACTAGCTCAGTATCCAATAGTGGAGACTGAGCGTTTATTGCTCCGACCTGTAACCTTGGACGATGCAGAAGCTATGTTTGAGTATGTTTCAGACAGAGAAAATACACGCTACACTTTTCCAACCAATCAAAATTTAGAAGAAACCAAGAATAACATTGCTCAGTTCTACTTGGCCAATCCCTTGGGGCGCTGGGGAATAGAACTAAAAAGCAATGCTCAGTTTATTGGTACCATTGATTTGCACAAGATTGATCCTGCTCTTAAGAGGGCAGCTATTGGTTACATTATCAATAAAAAATATTGGAATCAAGGTTTGACGACAGAAGCCAATCGTGCCGTGATTGAGCTTGCTTTTGAGAAGGTTGGAATGAACAAGTTGACCGCCCTTCACGATAAGGACAATCCTGCATCTGGAAAGGTCATGGAGAAATCAGGCATGCGTTTTTCCCATGCAGAACCATATGCTTGTATGGACCAGCATGAAGAAGGCCGAATCGTTACAAGAGTTCATTATGTCTTGACTAAGGAAGACTATTTTGCAAATAAATAAGCAGTTGAGAAGAAATTTTCAACTGTTTTTTCTTCCTCTTACGAATAATCTAAGAGAGGAGAAAATATGGAAGCAATTATCGAGAAAATCAAAGAGTATAAAATCATCGTCATTTGTACTGCTCTGGGCTTGCTTGTCGGCGGATTTTTCCTGCTAAAGCCAGCTCCACAAACACCTGTCAAGGAAACGAATTTGCAGGCAGAAGTTGCAGCTGTTTCCAAGGATTCGGTATCCGAAAAGGATGTGAAGAAGGAAGAAAAGGAAGAACCTCTTGAACAAGATCTAATCACAGTAGATGTGAAGGGTGCTGTCAAATCGCCAGGGATTTATGACTTGCCAGTAGGTAGTCGGGTCAATGATGCTATTCAAAAGGCTGGTGGCTTGACAGAGCAAGCAGATAGCAAGTCGCTCAATCTAGCTCAGAAAGTCAGTGACGAGGCTCTTGTCTATGTTCCAACTAAGGGAGAAGAAGCGGCTAGTCAGCAGACTGCCTCTGGAACGCCTCCTTCGACAAGTAAAGATAAGAAGGTCAACCTAAATAAAGCTAGTCTGGAAGAACTCAAGAAGGTCAAAGGCTTGGGAGGAAAACGAGCCCAGGATATTATCGATCATCGTGAGACAAATGGCAAATTCAAGTCAGTAGATGAATTAAAGAAGGTCTCTGGTATTGGCGCTAAGACCATAGAAAAGTTAAAAGACTATGTCACAGTGGATTAAGAATTTCCCTATCCCCCTAATCTATCTGAGCTTTTTATTACTCTGGCTTTACTACGCCATTTTTGGAGCGTCCTATCTCGCACTGCTAGGCTTTGTTTTTCTGCTAGTTTGTCTCTTTATTCAATTTCCTTGGAAATCAGCAGGCAGAGTTCTAGTGATTTGTGGAATCTTTGGTTTCTGGTTTCTGTTTCAAAATTGGCAACAGAGTCAAGCGAGTCAAAATTTGGCGGATTCTGTTGAAAGGGTACGGATTTTGCCTGATACTATTAAGGTTAATGGTGACAGTCTATCCTTTCGTGGCAAGTCTGATGGAAGTATTTTTCAAGTTTATTATAAACTCCAGACAGAGGAGGAGAAAGAGCAATTTCAAACCTTGACAGACCTTTATAATATAGAACTAGAAGGGAAGCTTTCGGAGCCAGAAGGGCAGAGAAATTTTGGTGGCTTTGACTACCAAGCTTATCTGAAGACTCAGGGAATTTACCAGACTCTCAATATCAAAAAAATCCAGTCACTTCAAAAGGTTGGCAGTTGGGATATAGGTGAAAACCTGTCCAGTTTACGTCGAAAGGCTGTAGTTTGGATTAAGACGCATTTTCCAGATCCTATGCGCAATTACATAACGGGGCTTCTATTAGGACATCTGGATACAGACTTTGAGGAGATGAATGAGCTTTATTCTAGTCTAGGAATTATCCACCTATTTGCCTTGTCGGGCATGCAGGTAGGCTTTTTCATGGATGGATTTAAGAAACTTCTCTTGCGATTGGGCTTGACCCAAGAAAAGTTGGAATGGCTGACCTATCCCTTTTCCCTTATCTATGCAGGTCTGACAGGATTTTCAGCTTCGGTCATTCGCAGTCTCTTGCAAAAGTTACTGGCTCAACATGGTGTTAAGGGCTTGGATAATTTTGCCTTGACGGTTCTTGTCCTCTTTATTATCATGCCCAACTTTTTCCTGACTGCAGGAGGAGTTTTGTCATGTGCTTATGCTTTTATCTTGACTATGACTAGCAAAGAAGATGAGGGGCTTAAGGCTATTGCTAGAGAAAGTCTAGTCATTTCCTTGGGCATACTACCTATTTTATCCTTCTATTTTGCAGAATTTCAGCCTTGGTCCATTCTTTTGACCTTTGTCTTTTCTTTTCTATTTGACTTGGTCTTCTTACCGCTCTTGTCTATCTTATTTGCCCTTTCCTTTCTCTATCCAGTCATTCAGCTTAATTTTATTTTTGAATGGTTAGAGGGCATTATTCGCCTGGTATCGCAGGTGGCAAGTAGGCCTCTAGTCTTTGGACAACCCAATGCATGGCTTTTAATTTTATTGTTAATTTCCTTGGCTTTAGTTTATGATTTGAGGAAAAACATTAAAAGGCTAACGGTATTGAGCTTATTGATTACAGGGCTCTTTCTCCTGACCAAGTATCCACTGGAAAATGAAATCACCATGCTGGATGTGGGGCAAGGCGAAAGTATTTTCTTACGGGATGTAACTGGTAAGACCATTCTCATAGATGTGGGAGGTAAGGCAGAGTCTGATAAGAAAATTGAAAAATGGCAAGAAAAGGCGACAACCAGCAATGCCCAGCGAACCTTGATACCCTATCTCAAAAATAGAGGAGTAGCCAAGATTGACCAGCTGATTTTGACAAATACGAACAAGGAACATGTTGGAGATTTGTTGGAGGTGACCAATGCTTTCCATGTAGGTGAAATTTTAGTGTCCAAAGGCAGTTTGAAACAGAAGGAATTTGTGGCAGAACTACAGGCTACTAAAACCAAGGTGCGTAGTGTGGCAGAAGGGGAAAATGTGCTAATTTTCGGAAGTCAGTTAGAAGTCCTATCTCCAAGGAAAATTGGAGATGGAGATCATGAAGATTCCCTGGTTTTGTATGGAAAGCTCTTGGATAAAAACTTTCTTTTCACAGGAAATTTGGAGGAGAAAGGAGAGAAGGACATGCTGAAGCAATATCCTGACCTAGAAGTGGATGTTTTGAAAGCTAGCCAACATGGCTCTAAAAAATCATTAAGTTCAGCCTTTCTAGAAAAACTCAAACCAGAGTTCACTCTCATTTCAGTTGGAAAGAATAATCGAACGAAACTCCCCCATCAGGAAACTTTGATACGACTGGAAACTATCAATAGCAAAGTTTACCGAACTGACCAGCAAGGAGCTATACGCTTTAAGGGGTGGAATAGTTGGAAAATCGAAACGGTTGGTTAATGAGCAGAAACTTTTCAAAAAAATAACTTTTTATCTTGACAAGAGCTAGAAAACTTGGTATCATATAAAAGTTGAGAAAAGCAGAAGTGAGAGCTTCTCGCCTTGTGACATTAAGTTGCCTGGCCCTACGGATGAAAAGTTTCTAAGAAACGCTATCATAACGTGCGGGCTTGTATATTTACGAGTCCGCTATTGTTTTTCTCTAATAAAACAAAAGAGGTGAAAACCATAGCAAAGCAAGACTTATTCATCAATGATGAGATTCGTGTACGTGAAGTTCGCTTGATTGGTCTTGAAGGAGAACAGCTAGGCATTAAGCCACTCAGTGAAGCGCAAGCTTTGGCTGATAACGCTAATGTTGACCTAGTATTGATTCAACCCCAAGCCAAACCGCCTGTTGCAAAAATTATGGACTACGGTAAGTTCAAATTTGAGTACCAGAAGAAGCAAAAAGAACAACGTAAAAAACAAAGTGTTGTTACTGTAAAAGAAGTTCGTCTAAGTCCAACTATTGACAAGGGTGACTTTGATACAAAACTTCGCAATGCACGCAAATTCCTTGAAAAAGGAAATAAAGTTAAGGTATCTATTCGCTTTAAGGGTCGTATGATTACCCATAAAGAGATTGGTGCAAAAGTTTTAGCCGAGTTTGCTGAAGCAACTCAAGATATTGCCATCATCGAACAACGTGCTAAAATGGATGGACGTCAAATGTTCATGCAATTGGCGCCAGCGACTGACAAAAAATAATTGTCAGAAAGTTAAATAAAGGAGAAAAAATCATGCCAAAACAAAAAACACACCGCGCATCAGCTAAACGTTTCAAACGTACAGGTTCTGGTGGACTTAAACGTTTCCGTGCTTACACTTCTCACCGTTTCCACGGAAAAACTAAGAAACAACGTCGTCATCTTCGTAAAGCATCTATGGTGCATTCAGGAGATTACAAACGTATCAAAGCAATGCTTACTCGCTTGAAATAATAGCTTGACTGTAAGTAAACAATTCTAGGAAATATTTGGAGGAAATAAAACATGGCACGTGTTAAAGGTGGCGTTGTATCACGTAAACGTCGTAAACGTATTCTTAAATTAGCAAAAGGTTACTATGGAGCTAAACACATCTTGTTCCGTACTGCAAAAGAACAAGTAATGAACTCTTACTACTATGCATACCGTGACCGTCGTCAGAAAAAACGTGACTTCCGCAAATTGTGGATCACTCGTATCAACGCGGCAGCTCGTATGAACGGACTTTCATACTCACAATTGATGCATGGTTTGAAATTGGCTGAGATCGAAGTTAACCGTAAAATGCTTGCTGACTTGGCTGTTAACGATGCAGCAGCTTTCACAGCTCTTGCAGATGCAGCTAAAGCAAAACTTGGTAAATAATAACAGATAAGACTGGAACAGGATTGTCCCAGTCTTTTTAAAAATAAAGGAGAAAAATATGGCTTCAAAAATGCTACATACTTGCTTGCGAGTAGAAAATCTTGAAAAATCAATCGCATTTTATCAAGATGCTTTTGGATTTAAAGAATTGCGTCGCAGAGATTTTCCAGACCATGCCTTCACGATTGTCTATCTAGGTCTTGAGGGTGATGACTATGAGTTGGAGTTGACTTATAACTACGATCATGGTCCTTATGTGGTTGGAGATGGATTTGCCCATATCGCCCTAAGTACACCTGATCTTGAGGCGCTTCATCAAGAGCACAGTGCCAAAGGTTATGAAGTTACTGAGCCAAATGGCCTACCAGGAACTGCGCCTAACTATTACTTTGTCAAAGACCCTGATGGCTACAAGGTCGAAGTCATTCGTGAAAAATAATCTCGTGAGGTTAAGTAGAATGTTCGTTTTCTACTTGACTTTTTTTAGCTGAAAGAGTATACTAGTAAAAATTTAACCTTTAAGGGGAGTCCAGAGAGACTCACAAGGTGTCAGATAAAAGAATAGTACAATTTTCTAGAGGAGACTTTTTGAGTGTGCTCTCTTCTGTTGTACAATTTTAACTGAGGCCTTGCACTAGCAAGGTCTTTTCTTTATCTGGTCCCCTTAAAATTTAAGGAGGAGAAGTCATGAATCCCACATGTAAGAAACGTTTGGGTGCAATTCGTTTGGAAACCATGAAGGTGGTAGCACAGGAGGAAATCGCGCCAGCAATCTTTGAATTAGTCCTAGAAGGGGAAATGGTTGAAGCTATGCGAGCAGGCCAATTCCTTCATCTGCGTGTGCCTGATGATGCCCATCTTTTGCGTCGTCCTATTTCAATTTCGTCTATTGATAAGGCAAATAAGCAGTGTCATCTTATTTATCGGATTGAGGGAACTGGGACAGCTATTTTTTCAACCTTAAGTCAGGGAGATACTCTTGATGTGATGGGTCCTCAGGGAAATGGTTTTGACTTGTCTGACCTAGATGAGCAGAGCCAGGTTCTCTTAGTTGGAGGTGGGATTGGTGTACCTCCTTTGCTTGAGGTGGCCAAGGAATTACATGCGCGTGGTGTGAAAGTAGTGACAGTCCTTGGTTTTGCTAACAAGGATGCTGTTATCCTTGAAAAGGAATTGGCCCAATATGGTCAGGTTTTTGTAACGACAGATGATGGTTCATATGGCATTAAAGGAAATGTGTCTGTTGTCATCAATGACTTAGACAGTCAGTTTGATGCTGTTTATTCATGTGGGGCGCCTGGCATGATGAAGTATATCAATCAAAACTTTTATGACCACCCAAGAGCCTATCTATCTCTGGAATCTCGTATGGCTTGTGGGATGGGGGCTTGCTATGCCTGTGTCCTAAAAGTGCCAGAAAGCGAGACGGTCAGCCAACGCGTCTGTGAAGATGGTCCTGTTTTCCGAACAGGAACTGTTGTATTATAAGGAGAAAATCATGACTACAAATCGTTTACAAGTTTCTCTACCTGGTTTGGATTTGAAAAATCCGATCATTCCAGCATCAGGCTGTTTTGGTTTTGGACAAGAGTATGCCAAGTACTATGATTTAGACCTTTTAGGTTCTATTATGATCAAGGCGACAACACTTGAAGCCCGTTTTGGCAATCCAACTCCAAGGGTGGCAGAAACACCTGCTGGTATGCTCAATGCAATCGGTTTGCAAAATCCGGGTTTAGAAGCTGTTTTAGCTGAAAAGTTACCTTGGCTAGAAAGAGAGTATCCAAATCTTCCTATTATCGCCAATGTAGCTGGTTTTTCAAAACAAGAGTATGCGGCTGTTTCTCATGGTATTTCCAAGGCAGCTAATGTGAAGGCTATTGAGCTCAATATTTCTTGTCCCAATGTTGACCACTGTAATCACGGACTTTTGATTGGTCAAGATCCAGATTTAGCTTATGATGTGGTGAAAGCAGCTGTCGAAGCCTCAGATGTGCCAGTTTATGTCAAATTAACCCCTAGTGTGACCGATATCGTTACTGTCGCAAAAGCTGCAGAAGATGCGGGGGCAAGTGGCTTAACCATGATCAATACTCTGGTTGGAATGCGTTTTGACCTCAAAACCAGAAAACCAATCTTGGCCAATGGAACAGGTGGAATGTCTGGTCCAGCAGTCTTTCCAGTAGCCCTCAAACTCATCCGCCAAGTAGCCCAAACAACAGACCTGCCTATTATTGGAATGGGAGGAGTGGATTCGGCAGAAACTGCCCTAGAAATGTACCTGGCTGGAGCCTCTGCTATCGGAGTTGGAACAGCCAACTTTACCAATCCTTATGCCTGTCCTGATATCATCGAAAATCTACCAAAGGTTATGGACAAATACGGCATTAGTAGTCTGGAAAATCTCCGCAAGGAAGTAAAAGAGTCTCTGAGATAAACTGCAATCAATCTGTTCTTGATTTTTCATCAGTTTGTAATATTGATTATAGAGAATTTTGATACAATAAAATGGAAAGAACAGAGGAAGAAAGTTTATGAAGAAATTGAGATTTATTTTTTTAGCCCTGCTATTTTTCTTAGCCAGACCAGAAGGAGCACTGGCTAGCGATGGTACTTGGCAAGGAAAACAATACCTGAAATCAGATGGCAGTCAAGCAGCTAATGAGTGGATTTTTGATGCTCACTATCAATCTTGGTTTTATATAAAAGAAGATGCCAACTATGCTGAAAATGAATGGCTAAAACAAGGTGACGACTATTTTTACCTCAAATCTGGTGGCTATATGGCCAAGTCAGAATGGATAGAAGACAAGGGAGTCCTCTATTATCTTGACAAAGATGGAAAGATGAAAAGAAATGCTTGGCTAGGAGCTTCCTATGTCGGTGCTACAGGTGCCAAGGTAATAGAAGACTGGGTCTATGATTCTCAATATGATGCTTGGTTTTATATCAAAGCAGATGGACAGCACGCAGAGAAAGAATGGCTCCAAATCAAGGGGAAGGACTATTATTTCAAATCTGGTGGTTATTTACTGACAAGTCAGTGGATTGAACAGGCTTATGTAAGTGCTAGTGGCGCAAAAGTACAGCAAGGTTGGCTTTTTGACAAACAATACCAATCTTGGTTTTATATCAAAGAAAATGGAAATCATGCTGATAAAGAATGGATTTTCGAAAATGGTCACTATTATTATCTAAAATCCGGTGGCTATATGGCAGTTAATGAATGGATTTTGGATAAGGAGTCATGGTTTTATCTCAAGTCTGATGGCAAAATGGCTGAGAAAGAATGGGTATACGATTCTAAAAGTCAAGCCTGGTACTACTTCAAATCCGGTGGCTACATGGCAAAAAATGAGACTATTGATGGTCATCAGCTTGGAAGCGACGGTAAATGGCTTGGAGAAAAAGCTACAAATGAAAATGCTGCTTATTATCAAGTAGTACCTGTCACAGCAAATGTCTATAATGCAGATGGTGAAAAGCTCTCCTATATATCGCAAGGTAGTGTTGTTTGGCTAGATAAGGATAGAAAAAGTGATGACAAGCGCCTGGCTATTACTATTTCTGGTTTGTCAGGCTATATGAAAACAGAAGATTTACAAGCACTAGATGCTAGCAAGGATTTTATCCCTTATTATGAGAGTGATGGACATCGTTTTTATCACTATGTGGCTCAGAATGCTAGCATCCCAGTATCTACTCATCTTTCTGATATGGAAGTAGGCAAGAAATATTATTCGGCAGATGGACTGCATTTTGAAGGTTTTAACCTTGAAAATCCCTTTCTTTTTAAAGATTTGACAGAGGTTACAAACTATAGTGCTGAAGACTTGGATAAGGTATTTAGTCTGTTAAATATTGACAATAGTCTCTTGGAAAATAAGGGAGCTACCTTTAAGGAAGCTGAAGAACATTACCATATCAATGCCCTCTATCTCCTTGCCCATAGCGCCTTAGAAAGCGACTGGGGACGTAGCAAGATTGCCAAAGATAAGAATAATTTCTTTGGAATTACAGCCTATGATACGACTCCTTACCTTTCTGCCAAGACATTTGATGATGTGGATAAGGGAATTTTAGGTGCAAGCAAGTGGATTAAGGAAAATTATATCGATAAGGGCAGAACTTTCCTTGGAAACAAGGCGTCTGGTATGAATGTTGAATATGCATCAGACCCTTATTGGGGTGAAAAAATTGCTAGTGTGATGATGAAAATCAATGAGAAACTAGGTGGCAAAGATTAGTCCTATAATTGGATATGATTTGAGTGAGTATAAGTTAAAAATCCTGATTTCAAGTAAAATCAGGATTTTTTCATGGATGCAATTTTTTCTGGGTCTGGTGTGACACGGAGGGTCTTTTGTCCTGTGTAAGTGACAAAGCCTGGTTTTCCGCCAGTTGGTTTGTTGAGTTTCTTGACTTCAATCATATCTACCTGCACCAGATTTGACAGGCGACCTTGAGAGAAGTAGGCGGCTAGTTCTGCCGCGTCTGTCTTGACTTCATCGGATGGGTCAAGATTGCCTGAGATGACAACATGGCTTCCAGGAATGTCCTTGGCATGGAACCAAAGTTCCTCCTTGCGGGCCATTTTAAAGGTTAGCTCCTCATTTTGCAGGTTATTGCGACCGACATAGATGATGGTTTTGCCATCGCTTGCTAGATATTGTTCTGGTTTTTTGCGTTTCTGGATTTTCTCCCGTTGTCTTCTGCGGATAAAACCTGTTTGGATCAATTCTTCACGGATTTCAGCGATTTCTTCTAGTCCAGCTTGGTTGAGGACGGTTTCTACACTTTCCAGATAGAGAATGGTTGCCTTGGTTTCCTCAATCAGCTCAGTCAAGTATTTGACAGCTTCTTTGAGTTTCTGATACCGTTTAAAATAGCGTTGGGCATTCTGGTTGGGAGTCAAGGCCTTATCAAGCGCAATTGTGATAGGCTGATTGGTGTAGTAGTTGTCCAGGATAACCTGATCTTGGTCATTAGGAACTTGATGGAGGAAGGTTGTCAGTAATTCCCCCTTTTGACGAAATTCTTCAGCGTTGTCTGTCGCCAGTAACTCTTTTTCTTGTTTTTTAAGCTTATGACGATTTTTTTGAAGTTCATTTTCAACACGACGAATCAGTTCACTGGCTTGCTGTTTGACGCGGTCGCGCTCAGCCTTATCCTTATAGTAGGTGTCCAACAAATCAGAAAGACTGGCAAAAGGCTCTCCCACCTGATTTGCAAAAGGAACTGGGCTGAAGGAAGTCTCAGTCAAGCATGGCTTGGTTTCTTGATTGAAAAAGTTTCGGAAAGTGGAAAGTTTTTCACTAACCAGTATCCTTTCCAATTCATTTGCCGTATCGCGTCCCAGACCTTGAAAGAGGCTTTGAAGATTTTTAGCTGTCGTTTCCTGTGTTTGCAGGATTTCAAAAAGTTTCTCGTCCTTGATTGTAAAAGGATTGAGAGCTTCCGTACTTGGCGGAGCGATATAGGTCGATCCAGGAAGCAAGGTGCGGTAGCTATTTTGTGAAAAGCCAACATGTTTGATAACTTCGAGGATTTTATGACTGCTTTTATCGACCAGTAGAATATTACTGTGTTTCCCCATAATTTCGATAATCAAGGTAGCCTGAATATGGTCCCCAATCTCGTTTTTATTAGAAACCGTAATTTCCACAATACGGTCATTTTCCACTTGCTCAATCGACTCAATCAGGGCACCCTGCAAATATTTTCTTAAAACCATGATAAAGGTAGAAGGCTGGGCTGGGTTTTCAAAAGTTGTTTGGGTCAGCTGAATGCGTCCAAAAACTGGATGGGCAGAAAGGAGCAGGCGATGACTTTGGCGATTGCTACGGATTTGCAAGACCAACTCTTGTTCAAAAGGTTGATTGATTTTCTGAATGCGACCATTCACTAATTCTCTTCGCAATTCCTCAACCATGTGGTGTAAAAAAAATCCGTCAAATGACATCGTTCTCTCCTTGTGATTGTATTCCATAGTATTATATCAAAAAGGTAGAATAAAATCATGGAAATGTGGTATAATAAAGCCAAGTAAAGAGAAACGAGAAGCACATGTATATTGAAATGGTAGATGAAACTGGTCAAGTTTCAAAAGAAATGTTGCAACAAACCCAAGAGATTTTGGAATTTGCAGCCCAAAAATTAGGAAAAGAAGACAAGGAGATGGCAGTTACCTTTGTGACCAATGAGCGTAGTCATGAACTCAATCTGGAGTACCGTGACACCGACCGTCCGACAGATGTCATCAGCCTTGAATATAAACCAGAGTTGGAAATTGCCTTTGACGAAGAAGATTTGCTTGAAAATCCAGAATTAGCAGAGATGATGTCTGAGTTTGATGCCTATATTGGGGAATTGTTCATCTCTATTGATAAGGCTCATGAGCAGGCTGAGGAATATGGCCACAGCTTTGAGCGTGAGATGGGCTTCTTGGCAGTACACGGCTTTTTACATATTAACGGCTATGATCACTACACTCCGGAAGAAGAAGCGGAGATGTTCGGTTTACAAGAAGAAATTTTGACAGCCTATGGACTCACAAGACAATAAACGAAAATGGAAAAATCGTGACCTGATATCCAGTTTAGAATTTGCTCTTACAGGAATTTTTACTGCCATAAAGGAAGAACGCAATATGCGAAAACATGCGGTGACGGCTCTCGTGGTCATCCTCGCAGGTTTTGTTTTTCAGGTGTCACGAATCGAATGGCTCTTTCTCCTATTGAGCATTTTTTTGGTAGTAGCCTTTGAAATTATCAATTCTGCTATCGAGAATGTGGTGGATTTGGCCAGTCACTATCACTTTTCTATGCTGGCTAAAAATGCCAAGGATATGGCGGCTGGCGCGGTATTAGTGGTCTCTCTTTTCGCAGCCTTAACAGGCGCATTGATTTTTCTCCCACGAATCTGGGATTTATTATTTTAAATAGCAAGAGGAAATTATGACTTTTAAATCAGGCTTTGTAGCCATTTTAGGACGTCCCAACGTTGGGAAGTCAACTTTTTTAAATCATGTCATGGGGCAAAAGATTGCCATTATGAGTGACAAGGCGCAGACAACGCGCAACAAAATTATGGGAATTTACACAACTGATAAGGAGCAAATTGTCTTTATCGACACACCAGGGATTCACAAACCTAAAACAGCTCTCGGAGATTTCATGGTCGAATCTGCCTATAGCACCCTTCGTGAAGTGGATACCGTTCTTTTCATGGTGCCTGCTGATGAAGCGCGTGGTAAGGGGGACGATATGATTATCGAGCGTCTCAAGGCTGCTAAGGTTCCTGTTATTCTGGTGGTGAACAAGATCGATAAGGTTCATCCAGACCAGCTTTTGTCTCAGATTGATGATTTTCGTAATCAAATGGACTTTAAGGAAATCGTTCCAATCTCAGCTCTTCAAGGGAATAACGTCTCTCGTCTAGTGGATATTTTGAGTGAAAATCTGGACGAAGGTTTCCAATATTTCCCATCTGATCAAATCACAGACCATCCAGAACGATTCTTGGTTTCAGAAATGGTTCGCGAGAAAGTCTTGCACCTAACTCGCGAAGAGATCCCTCACTCAGTTGCTGTAGTGGTTGAATCGATGAAACGAGATGAAGAGACAGACAAGGTTCATATCCGTGCAACCATCATGGTCGAGCGAGATAGCCAAAAAGGGATTATCATCGGTAAAGGTGGCGCTATGCTTAAGAAAATCGGTAGCATGGCCCGTCGCGATATTGAACTCATGCTAGGAGACAAGGTCTTCCTAGAAACATGGGTCAAGGTCAAGAAAAACTGGCGCGATAAAAAGCTAGATTTGGCTGACTTTGGCTATAATGAAAAAGAATATTAAGTAGAGGTGGGCTCATGCCTGCTTCTTGTTTTTACAGAAGGAGGACTTATGCCTGAATTACCTGAGGTTGAAACCGTTCGTCGTGGCTTAGAAAAATTGATTTTGGGAAAGAAAATTTCGAGTATAGAAATTCGCTATCCCAAGATGATTAAAACGGATTTGGACGAGTTTCGAAAGGAAGTACCTGGTCAAGTTGTTGAGTCAATGGGACGTCGTGGCAAATATTTGCTTTTTTACCTGACAGACAAGGTCTTGATTTCCCATCTGCGGATGGAGGGCAAGTATTTTTACTATCCAGACCAGGTTCCTGAACGCAAGCATGCCCATCTTTTCTTCCAGTTTGAGGATGGTGGCACGCTTGTTTATGAGGATGTACGCAAGTTTGGTACTATGGAACTCTTGTCTCCTGGCCTCTTGGAAGCTTATTTTATTTCTAAGAAATTAGGTCCTGAACCAAGCGAACAAGACTTTGATTTACAGGTCTTTCAAGTAGCTCTAGCTCAGTCTAAAAAGCCTATCAAGTCCCATCTCCTAGACCAGACCTTGGTGGCTGGACTTGGCAATATCTATGTGGATGAGGTCCTCTGGCGAGCTCAGGTTCATCCAGCTAGGCCTTCCCAGACTTTGACAGCAGCAGAAGCGACAGCTATTCATGACCAGACAATTGCTGTATTGGGACAGGCTGTTGAAAAAGGTGGTTCCACCATTCGGACCTATACCAATGCCTTTGGGGAAGATGGAACTATGCAGGATTTTCATCAGGTCTATGACAAGGCTGGTCAAGAATGCTCACGTTGTGGCACTGTGATTGAGAAAGTCCAACTAGGCGGACGAGGTACCCATTTTTGTCCTCAGTGTCAAAGGAGGAATTGATGGGAAAAATTATCGGAATCACTGGAGGAATTGCCTCTGGTAAGTCAACTGTGACAAATTTTCTAAGAAAGCAAGGCTTGCAAGTAGTGGATGCCGACGCAGTCGTCCATCAACTACAGAAACCTGGTGGTCGTCTGTTTCAGGCTATAGTCCAGCATTTTGGTCAAGAAATCATTCTAGAAAATGGAGAACTTAATCGCTCTTTGCTAGCTAGTCTTATATTTTCAAATCCTGAAGAACGAGAATGGTCTAAGCAAATCCAAGGAGAGATTATCCGTGAGGAACTAGCTACATTAAGAGACCAATTGGCTCAAACAGAAGAGATTTTTTTCATGGATATACCCTTACTTTTTGAGCAGGACTACGTCTCTTGGTTTGATGAGACTTGGCTGGTCTATGTGGATAGGGATGTCCAAGTGAAACGCTTAATGAAAAGGGATCGGTTATCCAAGGATGGAGCTGAATCTCGTCTGGCAGCCCAGTGGCCTTTAGAAAAAAAGAAATATTTGGCTAGCCATGTTCTAGATAACAATGGCAATCAGGATCAGCTTCTAACTCAGGTGCTTACCCTTCTTGAGGGAGGTAAGCAAGATGACAAAGATTAACTGGAAAGATAATCTGCGCATTGCTTGGTTTGGTAATTTTCTGACAGGAGCCAGTATTTCCTTAGTTGTGCCTTTTATGCCTATTTTTGTGGAAAATTTAGGTGTAGGGAGTGATCAAGCTGCTTTTTATGCAGGTTTAGCTATTTCTGTCTCTGCCATTTCTGCGGCACTTTTCTCTCCTATCTGGGGCATCCTTGCTGACAAATACGGTCGAAAACCCATGATGATTCGGGCTGGGATGGCCATGACCATTACTATGGGGGGCTTGGCTTTTGTCCCAAATATTTATTGGTTAATCTTTCTTCGCTTACTAAATGGTGTATTTGCAGGTTTTGTTCCTAACGCCACAGCCTTGATAGCTAGTCAGGTTCCCAAGGAGAAATCAGGCTCTGCTCTTGGGACTTTGTCTACAGGAGTAGTAGCAGGTACTTTAACTGGTCCTTTTATCGGTGGCTTTATCGCAGAATTATTTGGCATTCGTACAGTCTTTTTACTGGTTGGTAGTTTTCTCTTCTTAGCCGCTGTTTTGACTATTTGCTTTATCAAGGAAGATTTTCAACCAGTAGCAAAAGAAAAGGCCATTCCAACAAAGGAATTATTTACATCAGTTAACTATCCCTATCTCTTGGTCAACCTCTTTCTGACCAGTTTTGTCATCCAATTTTCAGCCCAATCAATCGGACCTATCTTAGCTCTGTATGTACGCGACTTAGGCCAGACAGAGAATCTTCTTTTTGTCTCTGGTTTGATTGTATCCAGTATGGGCTTTTCCAGCATGATGAGTGCAGGTGTTATGGGAAAGCTAGGTGACAAGGTGGGCAATCATCGCCTCTTGGTTGTAGCCCAGTTTTATTCAGTCATCATCTATCTCCTCTGTGCCAATGCTTCTAGCCCTCTTCAACTAGGACTTTATCGTTTCCTCTTTGGCTTGGGAACCGGTGCCTTGATTCCCGGAGTTAATGCTCTTCTCAGCAAGATGACACCCAAAGCTGGTATTTCAAGAGTATTTGCCTTCAATCAGGTCTTCTTTTATCTGGGAGGTGTCGTTGGTCCCATGGCAGGTTCTGCAGTAGCAGGCCAATTTGGCTACCATGCAGTCTTTTATGCGACAAGCCTTTGTGTTGCCTTTAGTTGTCTCTTTAACCTTCTTCAATTTCGAACATTATTAAAAGTAAAGGAAATCTAGTGCGAGTAAAAATTAATCTCAAATGCTCCTCTTGTGGCAGTATCAATTACCTAACCAGTAAAAATTCAAAAACCCATCCAGACAAGATTGAGGTTTTAAAGTATTGTCCCAAGGAAAGAAAAGTAACCCTACATCTTGAATCTAAGTAGATTTTATGGTAAAATAATAGGGATTTTAAGGAGTTTGATATGTATAACCTATTATTAACCATTTTATTAGTATTATCTGTTGTGATTGTGATTGCGATTTTCATGCAACCAACCAAAAACCAATCCAGCAATGTATTTGATGCCAGCTCAGGTGATTTGTTTGAACGCAGTAAAGCACGCGGTTTCGAAGCTGTAATGCAGCGTTTGACAGGGATTTTAGTCTTTTTCTGGCTAGCCATTGCCTTAGCATTGACGGTATTATCAAGTAGATAAGAAAATAATGGGCAGGACTAGGTCTTTGCCTCTTTTTATTTTTAAAAGATATTTGAGAAGGTTTTACAGTAAAAGAAAACAAAAAATCTAGAAAGAAAATATGAAAGATAGAATAAAAGAATATTTACAAGATAAGGGAAAGGTAACTGTCAATGACTTGGCTCAGGCTTTGGAAAAAGACGGTTCCAAGGATTTTCGTGAGTTGATTAAAACCTTGTCCCTAATGGAAAGAAAGCACCAGATACGCTTTGAAGAAGATGGAACTTTGACTTTGGAAGTCAAGAAAAAACATGAGATTACTCTCAAGGGGATTTTTCATGCCCATAAAAATGGCTTTGGCTTTGTTAGTCTGGAAGGCGAGGAGGACGATCTTTTTGTAGGAAAAAACGATGTCAACTATGCTATTGATGGGGATACCGTTGAGGTCGTGATTAAGAAAGTAGCTGACCGTAATAAGGGAACAGCAGCAGAAGCAAAAATTATCGATATCTTAGAACACAGTTTGACAACCGTTGTCGGCCAAATCGTTTTAGATCAGGAAAAGCCTAAGTATGCTGGCTACATCCGTTCGAAAAATCAGAAAATCAGTCAACCAATCTATGTTAAGAAACCGGCCCTTAAACTCGAGGGAACAGAAGTTCTCAAGGTTTTTATCGACAAATACCCAAGCAAGAAACATGATTTCTTTGTCGCTAGTGTCCTCGACGTGGTGGGGCATTCAACGGATGTCGGAATTGATGTTCTTGAGGTCTTGGAATCAATGGACATTGTCTCAGAATTTCCAGAGGCTGTTGTCAAGGAAGCAGAAAGTGTACCTGATGCTCCGTCTCAAAAGGATATGGAAGGCCGTCTGGATCTAAGAGATGAGATTACCTTTACCATGGACGGTGCGGATGCCAAGGACTTGGACGATGCAGTGCATATCAAGGATCTGAAAAATGGCAATCTGGAGCTTGGGGTTCACATCGCAGATGTTTCCTACTATGTGACCGAGGGTTCGTCTCTTGATAAGGAAGCCCTTAACCGCGCGACTTCAGTCTATGTAACAGACCGAGTGGTTCCAATGCTTCCAGAACGACTGTCAAATGGCATCTGTTCTCTCAATCCTCAAGTTGACCGCCTGACCCAGTCTGCCATTATGGAGATTGATAAACATGGTCGTGTAGTCAACTACACCATCACACAAACGGTTATCAAGACTAGCTTCAGGATGACCTACAGTGATGTCAATGATATCCTAGCTGGAGACAAGGAAAAGAGACAAGAATATCAGAAAATTGTCCCTAGTATCGAACTCATGGCCAAGCTTCATGAAACTTTAGAAAATATGCGTGTGAAACGTGGTGCCCTCAATTTTGATACCAATGAGGCTAAGATTTTAGTGGATAAGCAAGGTAAGCCTGTTGATATCGTTCTTCGTCAGCGTGGCATTGCCGAGCGCATGATTGAGTCCTTTATGCTGATGGCCAATGAAACAGTTGCCGAGCATTTTAGCAAGCTGGATCTACCTTTCATTTATCGTATCCATGAGGAGCCTAAGGCTGAAAAAGTTCAGAAGTTTATTGATTATGCTTCGAGTTTTGGCTTGCGCATTTATGGGACTGCCAGTGAGATTAGCCAGGAGGCCCTCCAAGACATCATGCGTGCTGTTGAGGGAGAGCCTTATGCGGATGTATTATCCATGATGCTTCTTCGTTCTATGCAGCAGGCTCGCTATTCGGAGCACAATCACGGCCACTATGGACTAGCTGCTGACTATTATACTCACTTTACTAGTCCTATTCGTCGTTATCCAGACCTTCTTGTTCACCGTATGATTCGGGATTACGGCTGTTCTACGGAAATAGCAGAGCATTTTGAGCAAGTGATCCCAGAGATTGCGACCCAGTCCTCAAACCGTGAACGTCGTGCTATTGAGGCTGAGCGTGAAGTCGAAGCCATGAAAAAGGCTGAGTATATGGAAGAATACGTGGGTGAAGAGTACGATGCTGTTGTATCAAGTATCGTCAAATTCGGTCTCTTTGTTGAATTGCCAAATACAGTTGAAGGCTTGATTCACATCACCAATTTGCCTGAGTTCTACCATTTCAACGAACGTGATTTGACTCTTCGTGGGGAGAAATCAGGAACAACCTTCCGTGTAGGTCAGCAAATCCGTATCCGAGTTGAAAGAGCCGACAAGATGACGGGCGAGATTGATTTCTCTTACATTCCAAGTGAGTTTGATGTGATTGAGAAAGGCTTGAAACAAGCTGGTCGCAAAGACAGAGGGCGTGGTTCAAATCGTCGTTCAGATAAGAAGGAAGATAAGAGAAAATCAGGACGCTCAAATGATAAGCGCAAGCATTCACAAAAAGACAAGAAGAAAAAGGGCAAGAAACCTTTTTACAAGGAAGTAGCTAAGAAAGGAGCCAAGCATGGCAAAGGGCGAGGGAAAGGTCGTCGCACAAAATAAAAAGGCGCGCCACGACTATACTATCGTAGATACGCTAGAGGCAGGGATGGTCCTGACTGGAACTGAAATCAAGAGTGTACGAGCAGCTCGAATCAATCTCAAGGATGGCTTTGCCCAAGTAAAAAATGGAGAAGTCTGGTTGAGCAATGTTCATATCGCTCCTTACGAAGAGGGCAATATCTGGAACCAAGAACCAGAACGTCGTCGAAAACTCTTACTTCATAAAAAGCAAATCCAAAAGTTGGAACAAGAGACCAAAGGAACAGGAATGACCCTGGTTCCTCTTAAAGTCTATATCAAAGATGGTTATGCCAAGCTCCTTTTAGGTTTAGCTAAAGGGAAGCATGACTATGATAAACGGGAGTCAATCAAACGTCGTGAGCAGAATCGCGATATTGCGCGTGTTATGAAAGCTGTTAATCAGCGATAAAAAGAGGAATGAAGATGGAAAAACTAGTTGCCTATAAACGTATGCCTTTGTGGACTAAAGAAACTATGCCAGAGGCTGTTCAGCAGAAACACAATACCAAGGTTGGGACTTGGGGCAAGATTACTGTTTTAAAAGGAGTTCTCAAGTTTATTGAATTGACAGAAGATGGTGAGGTTTTAGCTGAGCACCTCTTTGAAGCAGGAGCCGACAATCCCATGGCACAACCTCAAGCTTGGCATCGAGTAGAGGCTGCTACAGACGATGTGGAATGGTATTTGGAATTTTATTGTAAACCTGAGGATTATTTTCCTAAGAAATACAATACCAATCCTATTCATTCAGAGGTTCTAGAGGCCATGCAGACAGTAAAACCAGGGAAAGCTTTGGATTTGGGCTGTGGTCAAGGTCGTAATGCACTCTTTCTAGCCCAGCAAGGTTTTGATGTGACAGCTGTAGATCAAAATGAATTGGCCCTTGAAATCTTGCAAAGCATTGTTGAGCAGGAAGACCTAGATATGCCTGTTGGTCTTTACGATATCAATTCAGCCAGTATTGGGCAAGCGTATGATTTCATCGTATCGACAGTTGTTTTGATGTTTTTGCAAGCAGACCGCATTCCTGAAATTATCAAAAATATGCAGGAGCATACCACGGTCGGTGGTTATAATCTTATCGTTTGTGCTATGGATACGGAAGATTACCCTTGCTCTGTGAACTTCCCATTTACCTTTAAAGAAGGGGAATTGGCAGACTATTACAAGGGCTGGGAATTGGTTAAGTACAATGAAAATCCAGGCCATTTGCACCGTCGCGATGAGAATGGCAATCGCATTCAACTACGCTTTGCGACCATGCTAGCTAAGAAAATCAAATAAACATGAATGAAGATTAGGAAATTTCCTGATCTTTTTTCTTTTTTACGAATAATATAGAAAAGGAGGGAAATCATGTTTGTTGCGAGAGATACTAGGGGAGAATTGGTAAATGTGTTAGAGGATAAGCTTGAGAAGGAAGAATACACCTGCCCAGCTTGTGGAGGTCAGCTCCGTTTGCGTCAAGGACCAAGTGTCCGAACCCATTTTGCCCATAAATCCCTAAAAGACTGTGATTATTCCTCTGAAAATGAAAGTCTAGAACACTTGGCAAATAAAGAATCACTTTATTACTGGTTGGAAAAAGATGCAGAGGTGCAATTAGAATACCCTCTTCCAGAGCTTAAACAGATTGCGGATGTATTTGTAAATGGCAATCTAGCTTTAGAGGTTCAATGTAGTCCCTTGCCTCAAAAAGTTCTTAAAGAGCGTAGTGAGGGCTATCGTAGTCAGGGTTACCAAGTACTGTGGTTGCTGGGGGAAAAACTTTGGCTCAAGGAGCGCTTGACTCGTCTACAGCAAGGTTTTCTCTATTTCAGTCAAAACATGGGCTTTTATGTTTGGGAATTAGACAAGGAAAAACAGCTTTTAAGGCTCAAATATCTCATTCACCAAGATCTCCGAGGTAAACTCCATTATCAGATTAAGGAATTTCTCTATGGGCAAGCTAGTTTATTGGAGATATTACGTCTTCCCTATAAGAAACAAAAAATATCTCATTTTACAGTTTTTCAAGATAAGGACATCTGTCGCTATATCCGACAACAACTCTATTATCAAAATCCTATTTGGATGAAAGAACAGGCAGAAGCCTATCAAAAGGGGGAAAATCTCCTGACTTATGGGCTAAAAGAATGGTATCCACAAATTCGACCATTAGTAGGTGATTTTTGCCAAATTGAGCAAGATTTGATTTGCTATTATCAGTATTTTCAAACCTATTACCAACAAAATCCTCAAAATGATTGGCAAAAGCTCTATCCACCAGCCTTTTATCAGCAATATTTCTTGAAAAATATGGTAGAATAGAAAGGATGGAGGAATCTAATGGTATTACAAAGAAATGAAATAAATGAAAAAGATACATGGGATCTATCAACGATTTACCCAACTGACCAGGCTTGGGAAGAAGCCTTAAAAGATTTAACGGAACAATTGGAGAAAGTAGCCCAGTATGAAGGTCATCTCTTGGATAGTGCGGATAGCCTACTCGAAATTACTGAATTTTCTCTTGAAATGGAACGCCAAATGGAGAAGCTTTACGTTTATGCTCATATGAAGAATGACCAAGACACACGTGAAGCTAAGTATCAAGAGTATTACGCCAAAGTAATGACTCTCTACAGCCAGCTAGACCAAGCCTTTTCATTCTATGAACCTGAATTTATGGAAATCAGTGAAAAGCAGTATGCTGACTTTTTAGAAGCTCAACCAAAATTGCAGGTTTATCAACACTATTTTGACAAGCTTTTGCAAGGCAAGGAACACGTTCTATCACAACGTGAAGAAGAATTATTGGCTGGCGCTGGAGAAATCTTTGGTTCGGCAAGTGAAACCTTCGCTATCTTGGACAATGCGGATATTGTGTTCCCTTATGTCCTCGACGATGATGGTAAGGAGGTTCAGCTATCTCATGGGACTTACACACGTTTGATGGAGTCTAAAAATCGTGAGGTGCGTCGTGGTGCTTATCAAGCTCTTTATGCGACTTATGAACAATTCCAACACACCTATGCTAAAACTTTACAAACCAATGTTAAAGTACAAAACTACCGAGCAAAAGTTCGCAACTATAAGAGTGCTCGTCATGCAGCACTAGCGGCTAATTTTGTTCCAGAAAGTGTTTATGATAATTTGGTAGCAACAGTTCGCAAGCACTTGCCACTCTTGCATCGCTATCTTAACCTTCGTTCAAAAATCCTGGGAATTTCAGACCTAAAGATGTACGATGTCTACACACCACTTTCTTCTGTTGAATATAGTTTTACCTACCAAGAAGCTTTGAAAAAGGCAGAAGATGCCTTGGCAGTCTTGGGTGAGGATTACTTGAGCCGTGTTAAACGTGCCTTCAGTGAGCGTTGGATTGATGTTTACGAAAATCAAGGAAAGCGTTCAGGGGCTTACTCTGGTGGTTCTTACGATACAAATGCCTTTATGCTTCTTAACTGGCAGGACAATCTAGACAATCTCTTTACTCTTGTTCATGAAACAGGCCACAGTATGCACTCAAGCTATACTCGTGAAACTCAACCTTATGTTTACGGAGATTATTCTATCTTCTTGGCAGAGATTGCATCAACGACCAATGAAAATATCTTGACGGAGAAATTATTGGAAGAAGTGGAAGATGACGCAACGCGCTTTGCTATTCTCAATAACTTCCTAGACGGTTTCCGTGGAACAGTTTTCCGCCAAACTCAATTCGCTGAGTTTGAACACGCCATTCACCAAGCGGATCAAAAAGGTGAAGTCTTGACAAGCGATTTCTTAAATAAACTCTACGCAGACTTGAACCAAGAGTATTATGGTTTGAGTAAGGAAGACAATCCTGAAATCCAATACGAGTGGGCACGCATTCCACACTTCTACTATAACTACTATGTATACCAATATTCAACAGGCTTTGCAGCAGCCTCAGCCTTGGCTGAAAAGATTGTCCATGGTAGTCAAGAAGACCGTGACCGCTATATCGACTATCTCAAGGCAGGTAAGTCTGACTATCCACTTAATGTCATGAGAAAAGCTGGTGTTGATATGGAGAAGGAAGACTACCTCAACGATGCCTTTGCAGTCTTTGAACGCCGTTTAAATGAGTTTGAAGCCCTTGTTGAAAAATTAGGATTGGCATAAGATGGTTGAATCGTATAGTAAGAATGCCAACCATAACATGCGTCGTCCTGTCGTCAAAGAAGAAATTGTGGACTTGATGCGTCAGCGTCAAAAGCAAGTCACAGGTTCCTTGAAAGAGTTGGAAGACTTTGCCCGCAAGGAAAATATTCCTATTATTCCCCATGAAACGGTTGCTTATTTCCGTTTTCTCATGGAAACCATACAACCTAAAAACATTCTGGAAATTGGGACGGCTATCGGTTTTTCAGCCCTCTTGATGGCGAAACATGCTCCAAAGGCCAAGATTACAACCATTGACCGCAATCCAGAGATGATTGGATTTGCCAAGGAAAATTTTTCCCAGTTTGACAGTCGTAAGCAAATCACACTCCTAGAAGGAGATGCGGTAGATGTCTTATCTACCTTGACAGAGTCCTATGATTTTGTCTTTATGGATTCAGCCAAGTCTAAATATATCGTCTTTCTGCCAGAAATCCTCAAACATTTGGACGTTGGAGGTGTGGTCGTCTTGGATGATATTTTCCAAGGTGGTGATGTTGCCAAGGATATTATGGAAGTTCGTCGAGGTCAGCGAACTATTTACAGAGGACTTCAAAGACTATTTGATGCAACCTTAGACAATCCAGGACTCACCGCAACACTAGTACCTCTGGGAGATGGCATTCTCATGCTTCGTAAAAATGTAGCAGATGTTCAATTGCCTGACAGCGAATGATTTTCAGAAAAATTTAAGAAAATATAGTAAAATAGATAGGGTAACACTTATCTCAAAGGAGTAGACATGAAGAAAAAACTATTGGCAGGTGCCATTACACTATTATCAGTAGCAACTTTAGCAGCTTGTTCGAAAGGTTCAGAAGGGGCAGATCTTATCAGCATGAAAGGGGATGTCATCACAGAACATCAATTTTATGAGCAAGTGAAAAGCAATCCTTCAGCTCAACAAGTATTGTTGAACATGACCATCCAAAAAGTATTTGAGAAGCAATATGGCTCAGAAGTAGATGACAAAGAAGTCAACGATACTATTGCCGAAGAAGAGAAACAATATGGTGAGAACTACCAACGTGTCTTATCGCAAGCAGGAATGACTCTTGAAACACGTAAAGCTCAAATTCGTACAAGTAAATTGGTTGAGTTGGCAGTTAAGAAAGCAGCAGAAGCTGAATTGACAGATGATGCTTACAAGAAGGCCTTTGACGAATACACTCCTGATGTGACTGCTCAAATTATCCGTTTGGACAATGAAGACAAAGCTAAAGAAATTCTTGAAAAAGCTAAAGCTAGTGATGCAGACTTTGCTCAATTAGCCAAAGATAATTCAACAGATGAGAAAACTAAAGCGAATGGTGGAGAAATCACTTTTGATTCTGCTTCAACAGAAGTACCAGAACAAGTTAAAAAAGCTGCTTTTGCTTTAGATGTAAACGGTGTTTCTGATGTGATTAGCGTTACTGGAACACAAGCCTACAGCAGTCAATATTACATTGTTAAACTGATTAAGAAAACAGAAAAATCATCTAATATTGACGATTACAAAGAAAAATTAAAAACTGTTATCTTAACTCAAAAACAAAACGACGCATCATTTGTTCAAAGTATTATCGGAAAAGAATTGCAAGCAGCCAATATCAAGGTTAAAGATCAAGCCTTCCAAAATATCTTCACTCAATACATCGGTGGTGGAGATTCAAGCTCAAGCAGTTCTTCAAAAGAATAAAACAGAAAAGAGCCAAGTGCTCTTTTTCTTATGAGAAAATCTTCTATCTTAAGGGTAAGAGTTTTTTTCTTTCGGAAAAAATGGTATAATAGCAATCAAAACTAGAAAATAAACGGAATTTGGGAATAATTTCTTTTGTTCTCATTAGATTGGTGATACTATGAAGATTAGTAAGAGGCACCTGTTAAACTATTCTATTCTAGTTCCTTACTTACTTTTATCTATTTTGGGTTTGATTGTAGTCTATTCTACAACCAGTGCCATTCTTATCGAAGAAGGTAAAAGTGCCCTCCAATTGGTTCGAAGTCAGGGAATGTTTTGGATATTTAGTTTAATATTGATTGCCTTGATATATAAGCTGAAACTGAATTTTTTAAGAAAAGAACGACTTTTATTTATTGTTATGTTTGTTGAGCTGATTCTCTTAGCTCTGGCTCGCTTAATTGGTACGCCAGTCAATGGAGCCTATGGTTGGATTTCAGTAGGACCTTTGACCATTCAGCCAGCGGAGTATTTGAAGATTATCATCGTCTGGTACTTGGCCCAACGTTTTTCAAAACAACAGGATGAAATTGGTATTTACGATTTTCAAGTTTTAACTCAAAATCAATGGATTCCTCGAGCTTTTAATGATTGGCGTTTTGTCCTCTTGGTAATGATAGGAAGTTTGGCTATTTTCCCAGATTTGGGGAATGCTACAATCCTAGCGCTGGTCGCCTTGATTATGTATACAGTTAGTGGGATTGCTCATCGTTGGTTTATAGTCTTTATCGGTGTATTGTTTGGAGTTTCAGCCCTATCCTTATCAGCTATTTCTATGATTGGGGTTGATAAGTTTTCAAAAGTTCCAGTATTTGGTTACGTTGCTAAGCGTTTCAGTGCCTACTTTAATCCCTTTGCTGATTTGGCAGGAGCAGGCCACCAACTTGCAAATTCCTACTTTGCCATGGTAAATGGTGGTTGGTTTGGTCTAGGATTAGGAAATTCAATCGAAAAACGTGGTTATTTACCAGAGGCTCATACAGACTTTGTATTTTCAATTGTCATTGAAGAGTTTGGATTTGTGGGAGCCAGCTTGATTTTAGCCCTTGTCTTTTTCCTGATTTTGCGGATTATCCTAGTCGGTATTCGTGCTAAGAATCCCTTTAATTCCATGATGGCGATTGGGGTTGGGGGGATGATGCTGGTACAGGTATTTGTTAATATTGGCGGAATTTCGGGCATTATTCCTTCGACAGGAGTAACCTTCCCCTTCTTATCACAAGGAGGGAACAGTCTCCTAGTCTTGTCTGTAGCCATCGCCTTTGTCTTAAATATTGATGCAAGTGAAAAACGTGCCCAATTATATGAGGAGTTAGAAGCTCACTCATCAAACTATATGTAGAGTTGATAGTGGAAAGGATTACCTATGTCTCTTCAAAAATTAGAAAACTATAGTAATAAAGCTGTCGTGCAAGAAGAAGTATTGATTTTAACAGAATTGTTAGAAGATATCACTAAAAATATGCTTGCCCCAGAGACTTTTGCAAAAATCATGGAGTTGAAAGAATTATCAACTCAAGAAGATTATCAAGGCTTGAACCAATTAGTTACTAGTCTGACAAATGATGAAATGGCTTATATTTCACGCTATTTCTCCATCTTGCCCCTTTTGATTAATATTTCAGAAGATGTGGATTTGGCCTATGAAATCAACCACCAAAATAATATTGATCAAGATTATCTTGGAAAATTATCAGCAACAATCAAAATGGTTGCAGAAAAAGAAAATGCGGTTGAAATTCTAGAACACTTGAATGTTGTCCCTGTTTTGACAGCCCATCCAACACAAGTGCAACGTAAGAGTATGTTGGATTTGACCAACCATATCCATACCCTTTTGCGTAAGTATCGTGATGTGAAATTAGGCTTGATTAATAAGGAAAAATGGCATAATGATCTCCGTCGTTATATTGAGATTATCATGCAGACAGACATGATTCGTGAAAAGAAATTGAAAGTAACCAATGAAATCACGAATGTTATGGAATACTACAATAGTTCATTCCTGAAGGCTGTTCCTCATTTGACTGCTGAGTACAAGCGTCTGGCTAAAAAACATGGCTTGGAGTTGAAACATCCTAAACCAATTACCATGGGAATGTGGATTGGTGGAGACCGTGATGGGAATCCTTTTGTTACAGCAGATACCTTGAAACAATCTGCTATGACCCAGTGTGAAGTCATCATGAACTACTATGATGAAAAGATTTACCAACTTTATCGTGAATTCTCTCTCTCAACCAGTATTGTCAATGTGAGTAAGCAAGTCAGAGAAATGGCTCGTCAATCCAAGGATAACTCGATTTATCGTGAAAAAGAACTTTACCGCCGTGCCTTGTTTGATATTCAATCAAAAATCCAAGCAACAAAAACCTATCTGATTGAGGATAAGGAAGTTGGGGCTCGCTATGAAACAGCTAATGATTTTTATAAAGATTTAATTACCATCCGTGATTCCCTCTTGGAAAACAAGGGTGAAGCACTGATTTCTGGTGATTTCGTTGAGCTGATTCAGGCAGTTGAAATTTTTGGTTTCTATTTGGCATCTATTGACATGCGTCAAGATTCTAGTGTTCATGAAGCCTGTGTAGCTGAACTCTTGAAATCAGCAGGTATTCATTCTCATTATAGCGAACTAAGTGAAGAAGAAAAATGCCAGCTTCTTTTGAAAGAATTGGAAGAAGATCCACGTATTCTTTCTGCCACTCATGTTGAAAAATCAGAGTTACTCGAAAAAGAATTGGCCATCTTTAAGGCTGCTCGTAAGTTGAAAGATAAGTTGGGAGATGATGTCATTCGTCAGACCATCATTTCACATGCAACCAGCGTATCAGACATGTTGGAATTGGCTATCTTGCTAAAAGAAGTAGGGTTAGTTGATAAAGAAAGAGCCCGTGTCCAAATTGTTCCTCTTTTTGAAACAATTGAGGACTTGGACCACTCAGAAGAAACCATGAGAGAATACCTTTCTCTTCCTCTTGCTAAGAAATGGATTGCTTCACGTAATAACTACCAAGAAATCATGCTTGGTTACTCTGATAGTAATAAAGATGGTGGTTATCTATCATCATGTTGGACCCTCTACAAAGCTCAACAACAATTGACTGCTATTGGAGATGAATTTGGCGTTAAGGTTACCTTCTTCCATGGCCGTGGTGGGACTGTCGGTCGTGGTGGTGGACCAACCTATGAAGCCATCACATCTCAACCGCTCAAGTCTATCAAGGATCGTATCCGCTTGACGGAGCAGGGTGAAGTAATTGGGAATAAATACGGTAACAAAGATGCTGCCTACTATAACCTTGAAATGCTAGTATCTGCAGCCATTAACCGTATGATTACGCAGAAGAAGAGCGACACCAACACCTCAAATCGTTATGAAGCTATTATGGATCAAGTGGTGGACCGTAGTTACGATATCTACCGTGATTTGGTCTTTGGTAATGACCATTTCTATGATTATTTCTTCGAGTCAAGTCCAATCAAGGCTATTTCAAGCTTTAATATTGGTTCTCGTCCAGCTGCTCGTAAGACTATTACTGAAATCGGTGGTTTGAGAGCCATCCCTTGGGTATTCTCATGGTCGCAAAGTCGCGTCATGTTCCCTGGCTGGTATGGGGTTGGTTCAAGCTTCAAGGAATTTATCGATAAAAATCCAGAGAATATCGCTATCCTACGAGATATGTACCAAAACTGGCCTTTTTTCCAATCGCTTCTTTCAAATGTCGACATGGTCTTGTCAAAATCAAATATGAACATTGCTTTTGAATATGCCAAACTGTGTGAGGATGAAGAAGTAAAAGCAATCTATGAGACTATTCTAAATGAATGGCAAGTCACCAAGGAAGTTATCTTGGCTATCGAAGGATATGATGAACTCTTGGCTGAAAATCCATATCTAAAAGCGAGTTTGGATTACCGTATGCCTTACTTTAATATCCTCAACTATATCCAGTTGGAGTTGATTAAACGTCAACGCCGAGGAGAATTATCAAGTGATCAAGAAAAATTAATCCATACAACCATCAACGGAATTGCAACAGGATTGCGTAATTCTGGCTGATACCTATCAAACTTCCTCTTTTTCATAGGGGAAGTTTTTGAATCTTTCAAAAAAATGCTAAAAGAGTCTTGACAAGTAGTTGAAAAATGATATAATTTAACCATTCAGAAAAGTAATCATATAAACTTTTTAGAGAGTCTGTGGTAGCTGAAAACAGATAAGTGATGATGATGAAAATTGGGCTGAATGGTATTTAGAATTTGAAATCATAAAAATTCGGTGAGCACACCTTACAGTGCATCTCGTTATTGCGAGACAGAGCGATAGGGAAATTCCCTATAATTGAGGTGGTACCGCGCATCGACGTCCTCACACAAGTTTTTTGTGTGAGGACTTTTTTGATGGAGGTTAGTATGGAAAGAAAACGATGGCGTCACTTGTTTATACTCAATGAAAATCAAAAAGCAAACTAGGAAGCTAGTCGCAAGCTGCTCAAAACACTGTTTTGAGGTTGTGGATAGAACTGATAGAGTCAGTATCATATACCTACGGTAAGGCGACGCTGACGTGGTTTGAAGAGATTTTCGAAGAGTATTAGATAAGTGAAGTATTTTAAAAGAATGAAAAGGAGAAATAGAATGAAAAATAAACGTTTAATTGGAATTATCGCTGCATTAGCAGTCTTAGTAGCAGGAAGTTTGATTTACTCTTCAATGAATAAACCAGAAGCTAAAAATGAAAAGAAAGTTGCCAAAGTTGGTGTTCTTCAGTTTGTGAGCCATCCATCTCTTGATTTGATTTATAAGGGAATCCAAGATGGACTTGCAGAAGAAGGCTATAAAGATGATCAAGTTAAAATCGACTTTATGAACTCAGAAGGCGACCAAAGTAAGGTTGCGACAATGAGTAAACAATTGGTTGCAAATGGGAATGACCTTGTAGTAGGGATTGCAACACCAGCTGCTCAAGGCTTGGCTAGTGCCACAAAAGATCTACCGGTTATCATGGCTGCTATTACAGACCCAATCGGTGCGAACTTGGTTAAAGATTTGAAAAAACCAGGTGGCAACATTACAGGGGTATCTGACCACAATCCCGCTCAACAACAAGTTGAACTCATCAAAGCTTTGACACCGAATGTGAAAACAATCGGAGCTCTTTACTCAAGTAGCGAAGATAATTCCAAAACTCAGGTAGAAGAATTTAAGGCTTATGCTGAAAAAGCAGGTTTGACAGTGGAAACATTTGCAGTTCCTTCAACAAATGAAATTGCTTCAACAGTTAATGTTATGACTAGCAAGGTCGATGCTATCTGGGTTCCAATTGATAACACCATTGCATCAGCTTTTTCAACAGTTGTATCAAGCAACCAATCCGCTAAAAAACCAATCTACCCAAGTGCGACTGCCATGGTAGAAGCTGGTGGTTTAGCATCAGTTGTAGTTGACCAACATGACCTTGGTGTGGCAACAGGTAAAATGATTGCTCAAGTTTTGAAAGGTGCTAAACCAGCTGATACTCCAGTCAATGTCTTTTCAACTGGTAAATCAGTTATCAATAAAAAATTGGCACAAGAGCTAGGTATTACGATTCCTGAATCTGTTCTAAAAGAAGCAGGACAAGTGATTGAATAATCTACAATGGAGGAGTTGGGGACATCTCCTCCAATTTTTTACAATAGAAATCGTATAGAAAAGGTTAAGAAACAGATGATACTATCTATTATTTCTCAAGGATTTGTCTGGGCTATTTTAGGTCTGGGGATCTTTATTACATTTAGGATTTTAAACTTTCCAGATATGACGACAGAAGGTTCCTTCCCTCTTGGGGGAGCTGTTGCTGTCACTTTGATAACCAAAGGTGTGAATCCCTTTTTAGCGACACTTGTTGCTGTTGGAGCTGGTTGTTTGGCTGGAGTGGCAGCGGGCCTTCTTTATACAAAAGGGAAGATCCCAACCTTGCTCTCAGGGATTTTGGTGATGACTTCCTGTCACTCTATCATGCTCTTGATTATGGGGCGTGCAAATTTAGGATTGCTTGGAACCAAGCAAATACAGGATGTTTTGCCTTTTGATTCAGATTTGAACCAACTTTTGACTGGTCTTATCTTTGTCAGTCTTGTTATTGCTCTCATGCTCTTTTTCTTGGATACCAAACTCGGACAGGCCTATATTGCTACAGGTGACAATCCTGATATGGCTAGAAGTTTCGGGATTCATACTGGTCGCATGGAGCTTATGGGCTTGGTCTTATCAAATGGTGTGATTGCCCTTGCAGGTGCTCTTATTGCCCAGCAAGAAGGTTATGCCGATGTATCTCGAGGAATCGGGGTTATCGTTGTAGGTCTTGCAAGTTTGATTATTGGAGAAGTTATTTTCAAGAGTTTGAGCTTGGCAGAGCGTCTGGTTGCCATCGTTGTAGGTTCTATCGCTTATCAATTCTTAGTGTGGGCAGTTATTGCGCTTGGCTTTAATACAAGTTACCTTCGTTTGTACAGCGCCGTGATTTTAGCAGTCTGCCTCATGATTCCAACATTTAAGCAAACAATCTTGAAAGGAGCCAAATTAAGCAAATGACAGCAATTGTAGAATTAAAAAATGCAACCAAAGTCGTTAAAAATGGCTTTGATGAAGAAAAGATTATCTTAAATGATGTTTCCTTAGAAATTTTTGAACAGGATTTCATCACGATTTTAGGTGGAAATGGTGCTGGGAAATCAACTCTCTTTAACACTATTGCAGGAACCTTGTCATTAACCAGTGGAACCATCCGTATTTTGGGTGAAGATGTTACCAAGTTTTCACCAGAGAAGCGGGCTAAGTATCTGTCTCGAGTCTTCCAAGATCCCAAGATGGGGACAGCTCCTCGTATGACGGTGGCTGAAAATCTTTTGATTGCCAAGTTTCGTGGTGAAAAGCGTGGACTGTTTCCGAGACGTCTGGCTAGCTATAAGGATGAGTTTCAGGCAACTATTGAAAAAGTGGGAAACGGTCTTGAGAAACACTTGAATACACCGATTGAGTTCTTATCTGGTGGACAAAGACAGGCTTTGAGTCTCTTGATGGCAACCTTGAAGCGACCTGAGTTGCTCTTGTTAGACGAGCATACTGCAGCCCTTGATCCAAAGACAAGTGTCGCACTCATGGAGTTGACAGATGAATTTGTCAAGAAAGACCAGCTGACAGCGCTTATGATTACCCACCATATGGAAGATGCTCTCAAATATGGCAATCGTTTAATTGTCATGAAAGAAGGACGAATCATCCAAGATTTGAAACAAGAAGAAAAAGCAAAAATGAAAATCTCTGATTATTATCAACTCTTTGAATAAAGTAGGGAAAATGAGTGAAATGGTTTACTTTTTTTCTGAAATAAAGTATACTATATAAAGTAAACTATGATAACATGGAGGTATTGTGTATGGTTGACAAACAAGTCATTGAAGAAATCAAAAACAATGCCAACATTGTGGAAGTCATAGGAGATGTGATTTCTTTACAAAAGGCAGGACGGAACTATCTAGGGCTCTGTCCTTTTCATGGTGAAAAAACACCTTCTTTCAACGTTGTAGAGGACAAGCAGTTTTACCACTGTTTTGGTTGTGGTCGCTCAGGTGATGTCTTTAAGTTCATCGAGGAGTACCAAGGAGTTCCCTTTATGGAGGCTGTCCAAATCTTAGGTCAGCGTGTCGGGATAGAGGTGGAAAAACCGCTTTATAGTGAGCAGAAGCCAGCTTCACCCCACCAAGCTCTTTATGATATGCATGAAGATGCTGCCAAATTTTATCATGCTATTCTCATGACAACTACCATGGGGGAAGAGGCCAGAAACTACCTTTATCAGCGTGGTTTGACAGATGAAGTGCTCAAGCATTTTCGGATTGGTTTAGCACCTCCAGAACGCAACTATCTTTATCAACGTTTGTCTGGTCAGTATCGTGAAGAGGATTTTCTAGATTCAGGATTGTTTTATCTCTCGGATGCCAATCAATTTGTAGATACATTTCACAATCGGATCATGTTTCCCCTGACAAATGACCAGGGCAAGGTCATTGCCTTCTCAGGTCGTATCTGGCAGAAAACGGATTCACAAACTTCTAAGTATAAAAATAGCCGATCGACTGCAATTTTTAACAAAAGTTACGAATTATATCATATGGATAGGGCAAAAAAATCTTCTGGCAAAACCAGTGAGATTTACCTGATGGAAGGATTCATGGATGTCATTGCAGCCTATCGGGCTGGAATCGAAAACGCTGTGGCGTCCATGGGAACAGCCTTGAGCCGTGAGCATGTTGAGCATCTGAAAAGGTTAACCAAGAAGTTGGTTCTGGTATACGATGGCGATAAGGCTGGGCAAGCTGCGACATTGAAAGCACTGGATGAAATTGGTGATATACCTGTGCAAATTGTCAGCATGCCTGATAACTTGGATCCAGATGAGTATCTACAAAAAAATGGTCCAGAAGACTTGGCCTATCTATTAACGAAAACTCGTATTAGTCCGATTGAGTTTTACATTCACCAGTACAAACCTGAAAATAGTGAAAATTTGCAGGCTCAGATTGAGTTTATTGAAAAAATAGCTCCCTTGATTGTTCAAGAAAAATCTATTACTGCTCAAAACAGCTATATACATATTTTAGCTGACAGTCTGGCGTCCTTTGATTATGCCCAGATTGAGCAGATTGTTAATGAGAGTCGTCAGGCACAAAGGCAGAATCGCATGGAAGGTATTTCCAGACCGACGTCAATCACTATGCCTGTCACCAAGCAGTTATCAGCTATTATGAGAGCAGAAGCTCATCTACTTTATCGAATGATGGAATCTCCTCTTGTTTTGAACGATTACCGTTTAAGGGAAGACTTTGCATTTGACACACCTGAATTTCAGGTCTTATATGACTTGCTTGGCCAGTATGGAAATCTTCCTCCGGAAGTTTTAGCAGAACAGACAGATGAAGTTGAAAGAGCTTGGTACCAAGTCTTAGCTCAGGATTTGCCTGCTGAGATGTCACCTCAGGAACTTAGTGAAGTAGAAATGACTCGAAACAAGGCTCTCTTGAATCAGGACAATATGAGAATCAAAAAGAAGGTGCAGGAAGCGAGCCATGTAGGAGATACAGACACAGCCCTAGAAGAATTGGAACGTTTAATTTCCCAAAAGAGAAGAATGGAGTAATAATGGCAACAAAACAAAAAGAAGTAACAACATTTGATGTACAAGTAGCAGAATTTATCCGTAATCATAAACAAAAAGGGACAGCAACTGATGATGAAATTAATGCAAGTCTGGTGATTCCTTTTACCTTGGATGCTGATGGGATTGAAGATCTCTTGCAACGAATTCAGGATGCAGGGATTTCTATCACAGATAACGAAGGAAATCCAAGTGCGCGTGTTCTTAGCACTGAAGAAGAGCCAGAACTCAGTGATGAGGACTTGATTGGTTCAACTTCGGCTAAGGTTAATGACCCTGTCCGTATGTACTTGAAAGAAATCGGGGTCGTACCTCTCTTGACCAATGAAGAGGAAAAAGAATTGGCGCTTGCTGTTGAAGCTGGTGATATCGAAGCCAAACAACGTCTTGCGGAAGCCAACCTTCGTTTGGTTGTTTCTATTGCTAAACGCTATGTCGGCCGTGGTATGCAGTTCCTTGACTTGATTCAAGAAGGGAATATGGGCTTGATGAAGGCAGTTGATAAGTTTGACTATTCTAAAGGATTTAAGTTCTCAACTTACGCAACTTGGTGGATTCGTCAGGCTATCACTCGTGCCATCGCTGATCAAGCTCGTACCATCCGTATCCCAGTTCACATGGTTGAAACCATTAACAAATTGGTTCGTGAACAACGTAATCTCCTTCAAGAATTGGGACAAGATCCAACACCAGAACAAATCGCTGAACGTATGGATATGACCCCTGACAAGGTTCGTGAAATCTTGAAGATTGCCCAAGAACCGGTATCCCTTGAAACTCCTATCGGTGAAGAGGATGATAGCCACCTTGGGGACTTTATCGAAGATGAAGTGATTGAAAATCCAGTGGACTATACAACTCGTATCGTTTTGCGTGAGCAGTTGGATGAGGTCTTGGATACTCTTACAGACCGTGAAGAAAATGTTTTGCGTCTGCGTTTTGGGCTAGATGATGGTAAAATGCGTACCCTTGAAGATGTGGGTAAAGTCTTTAACGTGACTCGCGAGCGTATCCGTCAGATTGAAGCTAAAGCTTTGAGAAAACTACGCCAACCAAGTCGCAGCAAACCGCTTCGTGATTTTATTGAAGACTAAGAGTGAGGATGAATATGGCTTATACAGAAGAGCAAATTGAAAACATCAAAACACGAATTTTATCAGCCTTGGAAGAAGTTATTGACCCTGAGTTGGGAATCGATATTGTCAATCTTGGTTTGATCTATGAAATTCGTTTTGACGGTGACACAGGACAAACAGAGATTGATATGACTTTGACAACCATGGGTTGTCCTCTAGCAGACCTTTTGACAGACCAGATTTATGATGCTATGACAGAGGTTCCAGAAGTAACGGATACTGAGGTCAAATTAGTTTGGTATCCAGCCTGGACTGTTGAAAAAATGAGTCGCTATGCACGTATTGCCCTAGGCATTAAGTAAACAAATAAAAACATGTGAGAGATTATTGGAAAAGCGAGGAAATTTCCCCCTCTTTTCCTCTAGTCTCTCCTTTCTTTTGCTGATTTTATTCAAAGAAAATGATATAATAGTAGTTATGGAAAAAAAGAAATTACGCATCAATATGTTGAGTTCAAGTGAGAAAGTAGCAGGACAAGGAGTTTCAGGTGCTTACCGTGAATTAGTTCGTCTTCTTCACCGTGATGCCAAGGACCAATTGATTGTTACAGAAAATCTTCCAATAGAGGCAGATGTGACTCACTTTCATACAATTGATCTCCCCTATTATTTATCAACATTCCAGAAGAAACGATCAGGAAGGAAAATTGGCTATGTGCATTTCTTACCTGATACACTCGAGGGGAGTTTGAAAATTCCATTTTTCATAAAGGGAATTGTGAAACGCTATGTATTTTCTTTTTACAACCGGATGGAGCACTTGGTGGTGGTCAATCCTATGTTTATTGAGGATTTAGTGGCAGCTGGTATTCCACGTGAAAAAGTGACCTATATCCCTAACTTTGTCAACAAGGAAAAATGGCATCCGCTTCCACAGGAAGAGGTAGCGAGACTGCGTACAGAGCTAGGTCTTAGTGACAATCAGTTTATCGTAGTAGGTGCTGGTCAAGTTCAGAAACGCAAAGGGATTGACGATTTTATCCGTCTGGCTGAGGAATTGCCGCAAATTACCTTTATCTGGGCAGGTGGTTTCTCTTTTGGTGGTATGACAGATGGTTATGAACGCTACAAGAAAATCATGGAAAATCCCCCTAAAAATTTGATTTTTCCAGGTATTGTATCGCCAGAGCGGATGCGCGAATTGTATGCCCTAGCGGACCTTTTCTTGTTGCCTAGTTACAATGAACTCTTTCCTATGACTATCCTAGAAGCTGCTAGTTGTGAAGCTCCTATTATGTTGCGTGATTTGGATCTTTATAAGGTGATTTTGGAGGGAAATTATCGGGCTACAGCAGACAGAGAAGAGATGAAAGAAGCTATTCTGGAATATCAAGCGAATCCTGCTGCTTTAAAAGATTTGAAAGAAAAAGCTAAGAATATTTCTAGAGAGTATTCAGAAGAGCATCTGTTACAAATCTGGTTGGACTTTTATGAGAAACAAGCCGCTTTAGGGAGAAAGTAAAAAGTGAGGTAATCTATGCGAATTGGTTTATTTACAGATACCTATTTTCCTCAGGTTTCAGGTGTTGCGACCAGTATTCGGACCTTGAAAACAGAACTTGAAAAGCAGGGGCACGCTGTTTTTATCTTTACGACGACAGATAAGGATGTCAATCGTTATGAAGATTGGCAAATTATCCGCATTCCAAGTGTTCCTTTCTTTGCTTTTAAGGATCGTCGCTTTGCCTATCGAGGATTCAGTAAGGCGCTTGAAATTGCTAAACAGTATCAACTGGATATTATCCATACTCAGACAGAATTTTCTCTTGGTTTGTTGGGGATTTGGATTGCGCGTGAATTGAAGATTCCCGTTATTCATACCTATCACACCCAGTACGAAGACTATGTACATTATATTGCCAAGGGGATGTTGATTCGTCCTAGTATGGTCAAGTATCTGGTTAGAGGTTTTTTGCATGATGTGGATGGGGTGATTTGCCCGAGTGAGATTGTCCGAGACTTGCTATCTGACTATAAAGTCAAGGTTGAGAAAAGGGTTATTCCAACTGGGATTGAATTAGCTAAGTTTGAGCGTCCGGAAATCAAGCAGGAAAATTTGACAGAACTGCGTACTAAACTAGGAATTCAAGATGATGAAAAGATGTTGCTTAGTCTTTCCAGAATTTCCTATGAAAAAAATATTCAAGCAGTACTAGCAGCCTTTGCAGAAGTTCTGAAAGAAGAAGACAAGGTCAAACTGGTGGTAGCTGGGGATGGTCCTTATCTGGATGACCTCAAAGAGCAAGCCAAGAAACTAGAGATTCAAGACTACGTCATCTTTACAGGCATGATTGCTCCTAGTGAGACGGCTCTTTACTATAAGGCGGCGGATTTCTTCATCTCGGCATCGACAAGTGAAACGCAAGGTTTGACATACTTGGAAAGCTTAGCCAGTGGAACGCCTGTCATTGCTCATGGAAATCCTTATCTGGATAATCTTATCAGTGATAAAATGTTTGGAACCTTGTACTATGGGGAACATGATTTGGCTGGAGCTATTTTGGAAGCCCTGATTGCAACTCCAGATATGGATGAGCATACCTTATCAGAGAAATTGTACGAGATTTCAGCTGAGAACTTTGGAAAACGAGTGCATGAGTTTTATCTGGATGCCATTATTTCAAATAACTTCCAGAAAGATTTAGCCAAAGATGATACGGTCAGTCAGCGTATCTTTAAGACAGTTTTGTATCTTCCGCAAAAGGTGGTCGCTGTGCCCGTAAAAGGCTCTAGACGCATGCTGAAGGCTTCAAAAACGCAGTTAATCAGCATAAGAGATTATTGGAAAGACCATGAGGAATAGAAAGAGGAACAGCCATGAAAAAACAATTAATGAGAAGTGGTCTTGATAAAAAGATTGCGGGTGTTTGTGCCGGAGTGGCCCATTATCTTGATATGGATCCAACTATCGTTCGCGTAATATGGGGTGTTCTTGCATTTTGTTATGGGGCAGGAATTGTAGCTTATATCATTTTATGGATTATTGCGCCGGTAGCAAGTGACTATTGAAAACTAGCTAAATTCATGCTAAGATAATAGAAAATAGAATGTAACGAAGGAGATAAAAATGGCATTTGGAGATAATGGAAAACGTAAAAAAACTATGTTTGAGAAATTAACCTTGCTTATCGTACTTATCATGTTAGTAGCAAGTATTTTGGGTATTTTTGCAACTGCAATTGGTGCCCTCAGTAATCTATAAAATAGATTCAAGAAAATTTTGTGACTGGGATTTCCCAGCCCTTTTTTAAAGTGAGAAGAAAAAAATGAGTATGTTTTTAGATACAGCCAAGATCAAGGTCAAGGCTGGTAATGGTGGCGATGGTATGGTTGCCTTTCGCCGTGAAAAATATGTCCCTAATGGCGGTCCTTGGGGTGGTGACGGTGGTCGTGGAGGTAATGTAGTCTTCGTTGTAGACGAAGGTCTACGTACTCTCATGGATTTCCGCTATAATCGCCATTTCAAGGCTGATTCTGGTGAGAAAGGAATGACCAAAGGGATGCATGGTCGTGGTGCTGAGGACCTTAGAGTTCGAGTACCACAAGGTACGACTGTGCGTGATGCTGAGACAGGCAAGGTCTTGACAGATTTGATTGAACACGGTCAAGAATTTATCGTTGCCCACGGTGGTCGTGGTGGACGTGGAAATATCCGCTTTGCAACACCAAAAAATCCTGCACCGGAAATCTCTGAAAATGGAGAACCAGGTCAGGAACGTGAGTTACAATTGGAATTAAAAATCTTGGCAGATGTTGGTTTAGTAGGCTTCCCCTCTGTTGGGAAATCAACACTTTTAAGTGTTATCACCTCAGCTAAGCCTAAAATTGGTGCCTACCACTTTACGACCATTGTGCCAAATCTAGGAATGGTTCGTACCCAATCAGGTGAATCCTTTGCAGTAGCTGATCTACCAGGTTTGATTGAAGGAGCTAGTCAGGGAGTCGGTCTGGGAACTCAGTTCCTCCGTCACATCGAGCGTACACGTGTCATCCTTCACATCATTGATATGTCAGCTAGTGAAGGGCGTGATCCATATGAGGATTATCTTGCTATCAATAAAGAGCTAGAGTCATACAATCTCCGTTTGATGGAGCGTCCACAGATTATCGTAGCCAATAAGATGGATATGCCTGAGAGTCAGGAAAATCTTGTAGAATTCAAGAAAAAATTGGCTGAAAACTACGATGAATTTGAAGAGTTACCAGCTATTTTCCCAATTTCTGGATTGACCAAGCAAGGTTTGGCTACGCTTTTGGATGCTACAGCTGAATTGCTAGACAAGACACCAGAATTCTTGCTCTACGACGAGTCAGATATGGAAGAAGAAGCCTACTATGGATTTGATGAGGAAGAAAAAGCCTTTGAAATTAGTCGTGATGACGATGCAACATGGGTACTTTCTGGTGAAAAACTCATGAAACTCTTTAATATGACCAACTTTGATCGTGACGAATCAGTCATGAAATTTGCTCGCCAGCTTCGTGGTATGGGGGTTGATGAAGCCCTTCGTGCGCGTGGTGCTAAAGATGGGGATTTGGTCCGCATTGGTAAATTTGAGTTTGAATTTGTAGACTAGGAGACTGATATGGGAGATAAACCGATATCTTTCCGAGATGCGGATGGTAATTTCGTTTCTGCCGCAGATGTTTGGAATGAAAAGAAATTGGAAGAACTATTTAATCGTCTCAATCCAAATCGTGCCCTGAGATTAGCACGAACTAAAAAAGAAAATCCATCTCAGTAAAGAATATAACAAAATTCCGTGCCACATCAGACACGGAATTTTCTTATTCTTCAAAGAAAAATGGTGGAGCGAATTTTTTCAGTTCTTCAAAGCATCTTTGAGCAGCTTCTGCATCTTCGCAGATGACAAGGCAGACATCATCACCACAGAGAGTAGCGATAGCGTCAGAGAAACTTAATGCATCAATGATAGAACCAAAGGATTGCGCAAGTCCAGGAAGGGTTTTAAGGAGGACTTGGTGTTGAACGGGACGCATCAAGACAAGAGCATCTTCCATGTAGATTTCGAGACGTTTCTCCCATTTTGAGATAGAGCCTGTATTGAGCACGTAGTAAGAGTTGTCTTCTTCACGTACTTTTGAGAGGTTCATACTTTTAATATCTCTCGAAAGTGTAGCTTGTGTAACTTGAATATCATTATCGGCAAGAAGAGCTTGTAGCTCAGCTTGAGTATGAATCTTGTTTTTCGTTACAAGAGCTCGTATGAGTTGGTGTCGGTGTTCAGATTTATTCATAAAATGTTACTCCTTGTACTGGGTACAGAAAGCGTGGACGGAACGAAATCGTCAGTCGGGTGGTAAGCGGTATTGTCACGTATGATGATTTCAAAGTCAGTAGTATAGGACTAAATGGAGAAAATCCCACTCTTTTAACTTGTCACTAGTTGAGTGTAGATGAATTGGGTATCTATCCGTTTATCTACATTGGTGTCCTCTACTAACAGTAAATCATTCAATTAGGGTAGCCTTTTGTCACGACTTATTGTGAATTTATGATTAATGTTAATTCACAAAGATTTTTCAACATGTGGTGTGGTAGCGAGTATTATTAATGAGTACACATGTTGGTTAGGGTTTTAGTATCTTTTGTCAAAGCTTCCGTGTAGACCTATCATAAGCCTATATCGGGATTGCATTTGATACCAAGTGTATGTTTGTTTCAACTGTTCAAGTGGAAATCTTCCATATAGAAAGTCTGATATATTATGCCTTTTGACAAGGTAGGATAAGAGTAGACTGTTCAAGATCAACAGTCAGGTGGTAAGCGGTGTTATCACGGATTGTGATTTCAAAGTCAGTAGTATAGAGTACTAAACGAAGAGTATCTCCTTCTTTTAACTTGTAAATAGTCGGTTGCAGTTCAAACTGGATATCCATCCATTCATCTGCCTTAATATCCTCTACTAACAGTAAATCATTTCTATTTTGTAAATTGAGGTAGCCTTTTGTCACGACTCGTTGTGTATTTTCACGAAAAGGCAATTCGTTGAGATTTTCCAACATATGGTAGCGACCGTTGTCAATGGTTCTAGCACTTAAAACAGCTGGATAAGGTTGCAGGTATTTCTTCTGTCCAAATTCTAGCAGTTGGGCAGATAAGAGCCCCTTATTTATACTGGATTTGATACGAAGATTGAGTTGGGCACGACCGTTCAAGTGAAGATCTTTGGTTACAGGAAGGTCAATAGTAATCTGATTGGTTTTTCCTTGATAGAGTTCTGTATTGAAGGTCTGGTAGGTCTTACCATAGCGCTCAAAATCCTTATCTGGGTACTGGTTTTGAATGACTTTCTCTTCTTGACCAAGTGAGAAGGTTTCAAAGTTTTCTTGCCCACCGAAGGTATCAAGTGATAGCCAAGTCTGAGGGGCTGTATTGTCCTGCCAAATGACAGTAGGAAGTTGGAAATCTGTATCTTGTCCCAGTAATTTCTTTGTCAATAAGGCGTTCATGGACTCACGGAAGTCAATGGACTGCCAGTTGTTCATGTACACATGGGCGCCATTATGGAAAAAGAGATGCTTGTTTATATGAGCAGGAAGGGCGTGAAACATCTGGTAAACATGAAGTGGTTTGACATTCCAATCCTGTGAACCATGAGTAAAGACAACCTCTGCCTTTACCTTATGGGCATTGAGCAGATAATTGCGATCATGCCAAAATTGATTGTAGTCACCAGATTTGCGATCTAACTGCTCTTTTACTTTTTCTAAGTCAGCTTGGTGAGCCTCATTACCACGGATATAGTCACCAGCCAAGAGATTACGAGAGTAGGTTAGTTCAGCAAGGGAGTCAAAGTCCTCACCTGGATAACCACCTGGGCTAGTTACTAGACCGTTTTCACGGTAGTAGTTGTACCACGAAGAAATACCAGCCTCGGCAATAATAACCTCTAAACCATCTACACCTGTAGTCGCAAGACCATTGGACATGGTACCTAGATAGGAAAGTCCAGTTGTAGCTACTTTTCCGTTTGACCAGTCAGCCTTGACTTGACGTTGGCACGTGTGGTCGGTAAAGGCACGGCAACGGCCATTGAGCCAGTCGATGACATTTTTATAAGCCTCGATTTGCTGGTAGTCCCCATTAGTCATGAAACCAGTAGAGTCTTTGGTACCAACACCTGAGACATAGAGATTAACAAAACCTCGTGGAAGTAAGTAGTCGTTGAGTGTATAGCTAGCGTTGATGTGCGTTAGCTTTTCCTCAGCTTCTGACACAAGCTCAGCTTGACCTTGGGGTTGGACGAGATTTAGTTGGGGTTCCTCTAGCTCAATCTTGTGAGCAGGCTTAAGCTCAAGATTGCCCTCCATCTTGTAAAGAGCTTTGTCACTGGCATTGTCATTTGTTCCTTGATGATAGGGACTTGCTGTCATGATGGCAGGGATTTTCCCGTCATAACGAGGACGAATAATGCTGACCTTGACTAAGTCTGGTAGCCCTTTTCGGGCAGTATCGACACGAGACTCAACGTAAACGACTTCTCGAATGACATCATGGCTAGAAAAAGTAGCCAAACTCTTGCCGTTAAAGTAGTGATAGTCATTATCCTCAGGAATAAGGCCATCACTAACAAGCTGGTCGATAAGAGTGTTCCCCTTCTTGGTGCGAGTATTGAGTAACTGATAGAGATTTTCAATCAAGTCACCATATACAATGGGAAATCCAGTCTCTTTACGAAAAACTTCACTGTCTTCGAAGTCAACAAAATAAGAAAAGCCTAAAAGTTGAAAGGCCACAGTGTAGAAAATATCCGCAGTCAACTCTTTGTCTGACTGAAGAAAAGTCAGTAAGTCAGTTTCTTTATCAACTGCTAAACTGGATAGAGGATAGGTGCTATCTTTATAATTAAAAAAGAAACGAATAAGAAACGCTTCGAGCATTTTTTTATTTGTAATGTTGACTTGTAAATCAAACCCATACTTTTTTAATTCAAAGATAATTCTATCTCTAGGTAGCGCTAAATAGCTAAATTGATTAAAACGCATAAAAGCCTCCTACTTATGAAATATATTAAAGTTATTATATCAAAAAATATAGAGAAAAGATACTATAAAAATTAATAGAAAGTATAATAAATAAAAATAAGTATTTATAAAATAAACATGTGAAATGATAAGATTAAAAACAAAAATATTAGTGGTACTGTTGGAAATCAGACAAAGATTGTCTAATTAACTATGATTTGAGCTATTAGATATTAAAGCATCAGTAATAGTAATAGAAATTTAAAGAAAATGGTATAATATAGTGAGAAGGATAGAGGAGAAGTGTAAATTGATCGCACAACTAGATACAAAAACAGTCTATAGTTTTATGGAGAGCGTCATTTCGATCGATAAGTATGTGAGAGCAGCTAAAGAATTCGGCTACACACATTTGGCCATGATGGATATTGATAATCTTTATGGTGCTTTTGACTTTCTAGAGGTTACCAAAAAATACGGGATTCATCCTTTGCTGGGGCTTGAAATGACAGTATTTGTGGATGCTCAGGAAGTGAATCTGCGCTTTTTAGCTCTATCTAGTGTGGGCTATCAGCAGCTGATGAAACTCTCAACAGCCAAGATGCAGGGGGAGAAAAATTGGGCGGTTTTATCTCAGTACCTAGAGGATATTGCGGTCGTTGTTCCTTATTTTGATGGACTGGAGTCGTTAAATCTAGGCTGTGATTACTATATTGGGGTTTACCCAGAAACACTGGCAAGCGAATTTCATCATCCTATTTTGCCACTGTATCGGGTCAATTCTTTTGAAAGCAGGGATAGAGAAGTTCTGCAAGTATTAACTGCGATTAAAGAAAATCTACCACTTAGAGAAGTTCCCTTGCGTTCACGACAAGATGTCTTTATATCGGCAAGTTCTTTAGAGAAACTATTCCAAGAACGTTTTCCGCAAGCCTTGGACAATTTAGAAAAGCTTATTTCAAGTATTTCTTATGATTTGGATACGAGTCTGAAACTGCCTCGTTTTAATCCAGCTAGACCAGCAGTAGAAGAGTTGAGAGAGCGTGCTGAATTGGGGCTTGCTCAGAAGGGGTTAACTGGTAAAGAATATCAAGACCGTCTAGACCAAGAATTGGCTGTTATTCATGATATGGGCTTTGACGATTATTTCTTGGTTGTTTGGGATTTGTTGCGTTTTGGACGTTCAAATGGCTACTATATGGGAATGGGACGAGGTTCTGCAGTTGGTAGCTTGGTTTCCTATGCTTTGGATATCACAGGGATTGACCCAATTCAGAAGAATCTGATTTTTGAACGTTTCCTCAATCGTGAACGCTATACCATGCCTGATATTGATATAGATATCCCTGATATTTATCGTCCAGATTTTATCAGATATGTTGGTAACAAATATGGTAGCAAACATGCTGCGCAAATCGTTACTTTTTCAACCTTTGGGGCTAAGCAAGCTTTGCGAGATGTTTTAAAACGTTTTGGTGTGCCAGAGTATGAATTATCTGCAATTACTAAGAAAATCAGTTTTCGTGACAATCTTAAGTCGGCCTATGAGGGCAATCTCCAGTTTCGTCAGCAAATCAATAGTAAGCTTGAATATCAAAAAGCCTTTGAAATTGCCTGCAAGATAGAGGGCTATCCAAGACAAACCTCAGTCCATGCGGCTGGTGTTGTGATTAGCGACCAAGATTTGACCAACTACATCCCTCTGAAGCATGGTGACGAAATTCCACTGACTCAATATGATGCTCATGGAGTTGAAGCTAGTGGGCTTTTGAAAATGGACTTTCTGGGACTACGAAATTTGACCTTTGTCCAGAAGATGCAAGAATTGCTTGCTGAATCAGAAGGTATTCACCTTAAAATTGAAGAAATTGATTTGGAAGACAAAGAAACGTTAGCTTTATTTGCCTCTGGCAATACAAAAGGTATCTTTCAATTTGAGCAACCTGGTGCCATTCGCTTGCTCAAACGCGTGCAACCAGTCTGTTTTGAAGATGTCGTAGCAACTACTTCTCTAAATCGACCAGGTGCCAGTGACTACATCAATAATTTTGTGGCAAGAAAGCATGGGCAGGAAGAAGTGACTGTTCTGGATCCAGTACTGGAGGATATTTTGGCTCCAACCTACGGCATCATGCTCTATCAGGAGCAGGTTATGCAGGTTGCTCAGAGATTTGCTGGATTTAGCCTTGGGAAGGCCGATATTTTACGTCGGGCTATGGGGAAAAAGGATGCCTCTGCCATGCATGAAATGAGGGAATCCTTTATTCAAGGATCATTAGATGCTGGTCATACTAGGGAAAAGGCAGAGCAGGTCTTTGATGTTATGGAGAAGTTTGCAGGTTATGGATTTAACCGATCTCACGCCTATGCCTACTCAGCCTTGGCCTTCCAGTTGGCCTATTTCAAAACGCATTATCCAGCCATTTTTTATCAGGTCATGCTGAATTCTTCCAACAGTGATTATCTGTCAGACGCTCTTGAAGCAGGCTTTGAAGTAGCACCTCTGTCCATCAATACCATTCCTTATCATGATAAAATTGCCAACAAGTCCATCTATCTAGGTCTGAAGTCGATTAAGGGAGTCAGCAAGGATTTGGCGCTTTGGATTATTGAAAATAGACCCTATTCGAGCATTGAAGATTTTATAGCTAAATTACCTGAGAATTATCTGAAACTTCCTCTGCTAGAACCTTTGGTAAAAGTTGGTCTTTTCGATTCATTTGAAAAAAATCGCCAAAAAGTATTTAATAATTTAGCTAATCTATTTGAATTTGTGAAAGAGTTAGGAAGCTTGTTTGGGGATACAATTTATAGCTGGAAGGAATCGGAAGATTGGACGGAACAAGAAAAATTCTATATGGAACAAGAGCATTTAGGGATAGGTGTCAGCAAACATCCCTTACAAACTATCGCAAGTAGAGCTATTTATCCGATTACACCAATCGGAAATTTATCAGAAAATAGCTACGCTATTATTTTGGTTGAAGTTCAGAAAATAAAAGTAATTCGTACCAAAAAGGGTGAAAATATGGCCTTTTTACAGGTGGATGACAGTAAGAAAAAATTGGATGTCACTCTCTTTTCAGACTTATATCGTCAGGTTGGACAGGAAGTAAGCGAAGGAGCCTTCTACTATATAAAAGGAAAAATCCAATCACGTGATGGACGTCTGCAAATGATTGCGCAAGAAATTAGAGAAGCAGTTGCTGAACGCTTTTGGATACAGGTGAAAAATCATGAATCGGATCAAGAAATTTCACGTATTTTAGACCAGTATAAAGGCCCAATCCCAGTCATTATCAGGTATGAAGAGGAACAGAAAACCATTGTTTCTCCTAACCATTTTGTAGCTAAAACTGATGAATTAGAAGCGAAATTAGGTGAAATCGTTATGAAAACGATTTATCGCTAAAATTACGGAAAATAGAAGAATTTTCCAATTAAATGTGATATAATCAGTAAGAATGTTAAAAGAAAAAGGAGCATAACCAATATGAAACGTATTGCTGTTTTGACTAGTGGTGGAGACGCCCCTGGTATGAACGCTGCCATCCGTGCAGTTGTTCGTCAAGCAATTTCAGAAGGAATGGAAGTATTTGGTATCTATGACGGATATGCTGGTATGGTTGCCGGTGAAATTCATCCCCTAGATGCAGCTTCAGTAGGAGATATCATTTCTCGTGGTGGTACTTTCCTTCACTCAGCTCGCTACCCAGAGTTCGCTCAACTTGAAGGGCAACTTAAAGGGATTGAGCAATTGAAAAAACACGGGATTGAAGGTGTAGTTGTTATCGGTGGTGACGGATCTTACCACGGTGCTATGCGTTTGACTGAGCATGGCTTCCCAGCTATCGGTCTTCCAGGTACAATCGATAACGATATCGTTGGTACTGACTTCACAATCGGTTTTGACACAGCAGTTACGACTGCTATGGACGCTATCGATAAGATTCGTGATACATCATCAAGTCACCGTCGTACATTTGTTATCGAAGTTATGGGACGTAACGCTGGTGATATCGCTCTTTGGGCTGGTATTGCAACTGGTGCTGATGAAATCATCATTCCTGAAGAAGGATTCAAGATTGAAGATATCGTTGAAAGCATTAAATGCGGTTATGAGTGTGGTAAAAAACACAATATCATCGTCTTGGCAGAAGGTGTTATGTCAGCAGCTGAATTTGGTCAAAAACTAAAAGAAGCTGGGGATACAAGCGACCTTCGTGTGACAGAACTTGGACATATTCAACGTGGTGGTTCTCCAACTGCGCGTGACCGTGTTTTGGCGTCACGTATGGGTGCCCATGCTGTTAAACTTCTTAAAGAAGGTATCGGTGGTGTTGCGGTTGGTATCCGTAACGAGAAAATGGTTGAAAACCCAATTCTTGGAACTGCAGAAGAAGGAGCATTGTTTAGCCTTACTGCAGATGGTAAGATTGTGGTTAACAACCCACACAAGGCTGACCTTGAGCTATCTAGCTTGAATAAGAGCTTGTCATAATTTATAATTTAGTTAATAAGACCAAAAAGGTCATATATAAAGGAGTCACAAAAATCATGAATAAACGTGTAAAAATCGTTGCAACTTTGGGACCTGCGGTAGAAATCCGTGGTGGTAAAAAATTTGGTGATGACGGATACTGGGGTGAAAAACTTGATGTTGAAGCTTCAGCTAAAAACATTGCCAAATTGATTGAAGCTGGTGCTAACACATTCCGTTTCAACTTCTCACACGGTGACCACCAAGAACAAGGTGAGCGTATGGCAACTGTTAAACTTGCAGAAAAACTTGCAGGTAAAAAAGTTGGTTTCCTTCTTGATACAAAAGGACCAGAAATCCGTACAGAATTGTTCGAAGGTGAAGCTAAAGAGTATTCATACAAAACTGGTGAGAAAATCCGTGTTGCAACTAAACAGGGAATCAAATCAACTCGTGATGTGATTGCATTGAACGTTGCTGGTGCTCTTGATATCTATGATGATGTTGAAGTTGGTCGTCAAGTTTTGGTTGACGATGGTAAACTTGGTCTTCGTGTGGTTGCTAAAGATGATGCAACTCGTGAATTTGAAGTTGAAGTTGAAAACGATGGCGTAATTGCTAAACAAAAAGGTGTTAACATCCCTAACACTAAAATTCCTTTCCCAGCTCTTGCTGATCGTGATAACGATGATATCCGCTTCGGTCTTGAACAAGGTATCAACTTCATCGCGATTTCATTCGTACGTACTGCTAAAGACGTTAACGAAGTTCGTGCAATCTGTGAAGAAACTGGAAATGGACATGTTCAATTGTTCGCTAAAATCGAAAACCAACAAGGTATCGATAACTTGGATGAAATCATCGAAGCTGCTGATGGTATCATGATCGCTCGTGGTGACATGGGTATCGAAGTACCATTCGAAATGGTTCCAGTTTACCAAAAAATGATTATCACTAAAGTCAATGCTGCAGGTAAAGTTGTTATCACTGCAACAAACATGCTTGAAACAATGACTGAAAAACCACGTGCAACTCGTTCAGAAGTATCAGACGTATTTAACGCTGTTATCGATGGAACTGACGCTACAATGCTTTCAGGTGAGTCTGCAAATGGTAAATACCCACTTGAGTCAGTAACTACAATGGCTACAATCGACAAGAACGCTCAAACTCTTCTTAACGAATACGGACGTTTGAACTCAGATTCATTTGAACGTAACTCTAAGACAGAAGTAATGGCTTCAGCTGTTAAAGATGCTACTAACTCAATGGATATCAAATTGGTTGTAACCCTTACTAAGACAGGTCACACTGCACGTTTGATTTCTAAATACCGTCCAAATGCTGACATCTTGGCATTGACATTCGACGAATTGACAGAACGTGGATTGATGTTGAACTGGGGTGTTATCCCAATGTTGACAGATGCTCCATCATCAACTGATGATATGTTCGAAATCGCTGAACGTAAAGCAGTTGAAGCAGGACTTGTACAATCTGGTGACGATATCGTTATCGTAGCTGGTGTGCCAGTTGGAGAAGCTGTTCGTACAAACACAATGCGTATCCGCACAGTACGCTAATCTAACATTAAAAAGCCTATCATATCAAGCTTTCTAGCCTGTATGATGGGCTCTTTTTTTGTCTATGGAGCACAAATGGGGCAAAACTTTTTACTTTCGATTTAATGCGACGGTATCAAATGCGTCAAATACTGCTTGCTACAGACTTTTTGTAACGTGAGGATAGTTCTAATTGGTAGTTTTCGGCTTTATGCCCAAACTGTGACACGATAGCTTTTAAAGTATGTTGTTTTTTACGTAAACTTCATAAAATGTTTAGTTAAGACAGAGATAAAAAATAACTCCCTGATGACTCAAGGAGTTATTACTATCTAAATTAGTTTTTAGAAGCAGCTTGGAATTCTGGGTTTTTCCATGCTTCGTCAATAATAGCTTGTAATTCATTTGCAGATGCTTGCATTTTTTGAGTTTCTGCGTCGTTCAATGGGATATTTACTGGACGAACAATACCATGTGCACCTACAACAGCTGGTTGACCGATAAAGACGTTTTTAACTCCATATTGACCTTCTTGGAATACTGAAAGTGGAAGTACTGCGTTTTCATCGTCAAGGATTGCTTTAGTAATACGAGCAAGGGCTACTGCGATACCGTAGTATGTTGCACCTTTTTTGTTGATGATTGTGTAAGCTGCATCACGAACACCTTCGAACAATTCAATCAATTCAGCTTCTTGAACATTTTGAGTGTCTTTAAGGAATTCTTCAAGGTTTACACCAGCGATGTTAGCGTGTGACCAAACAGCGAACTCAGAGTCACCGTGTTCACCCATGATGTAGGCGTGCACTGAACGAGCATCAACATCCAATTTTTCAGCAAGTGCTTGACGGAAACGAGCTGAGTCAAGTGAAGTACCTGAACCGATAACGCGTTCTTTAGGGAATCCAGAGAATTTCCAAGTTGAGTAAGTCAAGACGTCAACTGGGTTAGCAGCAACAAGGAAGATACCTTTGAAACCTGATTCAACAACTTGAGTTACGATTGATTTGTTGATAGCAAGGTTTTTACCTACAAGGTCAAGACGAGTTTCACCTGGTTTTTGAGGCGCACCTGCAGTGATTACAACAAGGTCAGCGTCTGCACAGTCAGAGTATTGAGCTGCATAGATTTTTTTAGGTGAAGTGAAGGCAAGGGCGTGACTAAGGTCAAGCGCATCACCAACAGCTTTTTCATGCAATTGTGGAATTTCGATAATTCCAAGCTCTTGTGCAATTCCTTGGTTAACAAGTGCAAAAGCGTAAGAAGAACCTACAGCACCATCACCGACAAGGATAACTTTTTTGTGTTGTTTAGTTGAAGTCATTATTCTAAACATCTCCTTAATTTTATTCAGGGGTTTCCCCAGTTATTTCAATTTTATCACTTTTAAAAAGCTTTGTCACGGATATGCCTTGCAGTTCTTGATGTAAACGTTTTAGTGATTTTAGATATCTGAAATATGGCGGACATTATGGTATAATATAGTTAATTACTAATAGTGAAATGAGGCATTTATTAATGCAGGATAGAAATTTAGTGAATGTCAATCTGACAAAGGAGATGAAGACGAGTTTTATCGATTACGCCATGAGTGTTATCGTAGCGCGGGCCCTTCCTGATGTTCGAGATGGCTTGAAACCTGTTCACCGTCGGATTCTCTACGGAATGAATGAATTGGGAGTTACTCCAGACAAACCACATAAAAAATCTGCTCGTATTACAGGGGATGTCATGGGTAAATATCACCCACACGGGGATTCCTCTATCTATGAAGCCATGGTCCGTATGGCTCAATGGTGGAGTTACCGTTACATGCTTGTAGATGGTCATGGGAACTTTGGTTCCATGGATGGTGATGGTGCTGCCGCCCAGCGTTATACTGAGGCACGTATGAGCAAGATTGCTCTAGAGATGCTTCGTGATATCAATAAAAATACTGTTGACTTCGTTGATAACTATGATGCCAATGAACGTGAACCCTTGGTCTTGCCAGCACGCTTTCCTAACCTTTTGGTTAATGGAGCAACTGGTATTGCGGTTGGGATGGCAACCAATATTCCACCTCATAACCTGGGTGAAACCATTGATGCAGTGAAGTTGGTCATGGACAATCCTGAAGTGACTACTAAGGACTTGATGGAAGTCTTGCCTGGTCCAGATTTTCCAACTGGTGCTCTTGTTATGGGGAAATCAGGTATTCATAAGGCTTATGAAACAGGTAAAGGTTCTATTGTCCTTCGTTCACGTACTGAAATTGAAGAAACTAAGACTGGCCGTGAGCGTATTGTTGTAACAGAATTTCCTTATATGGTCAATAAAACAAAGGTGCATGAGCATATTGTTCGTTTGGTTCAGGAAAAACGTATTGAGGGGATTACAGCAGTCCGTGATGAGTCAAACCGTGAAGGTGTTCGATTTGTTATTGAAGTCAAGCGTGATGCCTCAGCCAATGTTATCCTCAACAACCTCTTCAAGATGACCCAGATGCAAACCAACTTTGGTTTTAATATGCTTGCAATCCAAAATGGGGTACCAAAGATTTTGTCCCTTCGTCAGATTTTGGATGCTTATATCGAGCACCAAAAAGAAGTGGTTGTTCGTCGTACTCGTTTTGATAAGGAAAAAGCAGAAGCGCGTGCTCATATCTTAGAAGGTCTCTTGATTGCGCTAGACCATATCGATGAAGTGATTCGTATCATCCGTGCTAGTGAAACGGATGCGGAAGCACAAGCTGAGTTGATGAGCAAGTTTAAGCTTTCTGAACGTCAAAGTCAAGCCATTCTTGATATGCGTCTTCGCCGTTTGACAGGTTTGGAACGTGATAAGATTCAGTCAGAGTATGATGACTTATTGGCTCTGATTGCAGATTTAGCAGATATTCTTGCTAAGCCAGAACGTGTTTCTCAAATTATCAAGGATGAATTAGATGAAGTCAAGCGTAAGTTTGGAGACCAACGTCGTACGGAATTGATGGTCGGTGAAGTCTTGAGTCTTGAAGATGAGGATCTAATTGAAGAAGCTGATGTCTTGATCACTCTTTCTAACAAAGGATACATCAAACGTCTGGACCAAGCTGAGTTTACTGCTCAAAAACGTGGGGGGCGTGGTGTTCAAGGAACAGGTGTTAAGGATGACGATTTTGTTCGTGAGTTAGTGTCAACTAGTACCCATGATCACCTACTCTTCTTTACAAATAAAGGACGTGTCTATCGCCTTAAAGGATATGAAATTCCTGAATATGGCCGTACTGCTAAGGGATTGCCAATTGTCAATCTTTTGAAATTGGATGAAGGTGAAAGTATTCAGACCATCATCAATGTTGAGTCTGAACGTAGTGATGATGCTTACCTCTTCTTCACAACCCGTCATGGTATTGTGAAGAGAACCAGCGTTAAGGAATTTGCTAATATCCGTCAGAATGGACTTAAAGCACTTAACCTCAAGGATGAAGATGAGTTGATTAATGTCTTACTGACAGAAGAGGATACGGACATTATCATTGGTACCAAGTTTGGTTATTCAATTCGCTTTAATCAATCAGCCGTTCGTGGTATGAGTCGTATCGCCACTGGTGTGAAAGGTGTTAACCTTCGTGACGGAGACACAGTTGTTGGTGCTAGTGTGATTACAGACCAGGACGAGGTTCTTATCATCACAGAAAAGGGCTATGGTAAGCGCACAGTTGCGACCGAATATCCAACTAAAGGTCGTGGTGGTAAAGGGATGCAAACCGCTAAGATTACAGAAAAGAACGGTTCTCTTGCTGGTCTTATGACCGTTAAAGGCGATGAAGATTTGATGATTATCACTGATACTGGTGTCATGATTAGAACCAATGTTGCCAATATTTCACAAACAGGTCGCTCAACTATGGGAGTTAAAGTGATGCGCCTAGATCAAGATGCTAAAATTGTAACCTTTACTACGGTTGCAGCAGCTGAAAAAGAAGAAGTTGGGACAGAAAACGAAACAGAAGGTGAAGCATAATGTCTCATAAAAAGAATAAAAAGAAAACAAACCGTAAAAATTTACTAATCAATATCTTGGCAGGATTCTTAATCATCTTGTCAATAGCTTTGATTTTCAATTCAAAAATTCGTGATATGTTCATGGTTTGGAATACCAATAAATACCAAGTCAGCCAGGTATCAAAAGAAAAATTGGAAGAAAATCAAGATACAGAAGGGAATTTTGACTTTGATTCCGTAAAAGCCATCTCGTCAGAAGCTGTCTTATCCTCACAATGGGATTCGCAAAAATTGCCAGTTATCGGTGGAATTGCTGTCCCTGAGGTAGAAATTAACTTGCCTATTTTTAAGGGACTGGATAATGTCAATCTCTTCTATGGAGCTGGTACAATGAAGCGTGATCAAGTGATGGGGAAAGGAAACTATTCCCTTGCGAGCCATCACATCTTCACGGCGGAAAACGCCAGCCAAATGCTCTTTTCTCCATTATCACGCGCTAAAAATGGGATGAAAATTTATCTAACTGATAAGGATAAAGTTTATACCTATGAAATCCGTGAAGTGAAGCATGTGACCCCCGATCGCGTTGATGAGATTGATGACCGTACTGGAGTTGATGAAATCACACTTGTAACCTGTGTTGACTATGATGCGACAGAACGTATTATCGTCAAAGGTGACTTGAAAGATACAAAAGATTATTCACAAACACCTGAAGAAATTCTAACAGCTTTCAATCAACCATATAAACAACGTTATTAAAGATAAAATCAGTAAAATCTTAGGTTTTACTGATTTTTTATAGATTGCGTTTCAAAATAAACTGTTATGAAATACAGAAAACGTTTCCTTAATTCTAAAGTTTGTGATATAATTATCAGGTAAAAAATTTTAGGAGTTTATTATGGTTTCTTCAGAATTTATCTCAAAGATTGAATTTGCTTGCAAGAAGAAGGAAAGTCTTTATAGTCAAAGCAAATTTAAGTATGCGATTCGTTCTATGTTCGCAGGTGCATTTTTAACCTTCAGTACAGCTGCTGGTGCAGTTGGGGCTGACTTGATTAATAAAATTGCACCAGGTAGTGGACGCTTCCTCTTCCCATTTGTCTTTGCTTGGGGCTTGGCCTACATTGTTTTCTTGAATGCCGAGTTGGTAACATCAAACATGATGTTCTTGACTGCTGGTAGTTTCTTGAAAAAAATCTCTTGGAGAAAAACAGCTGAGATTCTACTTTACTGTACCTTGTTCAACCTTATCGGAGCTTTGATAGCAGGTTGGGGCTTTGCCCACTCAGCAGCTTATGCACATCTGACTCACGATAGTTTCATCTCAGGGGTTGTTGAGATGAAGTTAGGCCGTTCAAATGAATTAATCTTGCTTGAGGCGATTTTAGCAAATATTTTCGTAAACATTGCCATTCTTTCATTTGTTTTGGTCAAAGATGGTGGTGCCAAACTTTGGCTTGTGTTATCAGCAATTTACATGTTTGTATTCTTAACAAACGAACACATTGCGGCGAACTTTGCTTCTTTCGCGATTGTAAAATTCAGTGTTGCTGCTGATTCAATTGCTAACTTCGGTGTTGGAAATATGCTTCGCCACTGGGGTGTAACCTTCGTTGGGAACTTGATCGGAGGAGGCCTCTTGATGGGTCTTCCATATGCCTTCCTCAATAAAAATGAAGATACTTATGTAGATTAAGAAAATGAGCACGATTGAGTCGTGCTTTTTTCATTTTTAAAATAAGGTAATAGTTATTTATTATACCAAAATATAGAAAGCTAATATTTGTAAACTATACCTTAAGGTGCTACAATATCCTTAATCAAACTATTTGGAGGTCGCCCTATGACTCGTGATTTTAAATTTGAAACTCTGCAACTGCATGCTGGTCAAGTTGTGGATCCAGCTACCAAGTCTCGTGCAGTACCGATTTATCAAACAACATCTTTTGTTTTTGATGACACGCAGGAAGGTGCCGATCTTTTTGCCTTGAGAAAGCCAGGTAATATCTATACTCGTATTACAAATCCTACAACGGCTGCTTTTGAAGAAAGAATTGCTGCCCTTGAAGGTGGTGTCGGAGCTCTTGCAACAGCATCAGGTATGGCAGCAGTGACTTATACGATTTTGGCTCTTGCTCATGCAGGTGACCATGTAGTAGCGGCCTCAACTATCTACGGTGGGACTTTCAATCTTTTGAAAGAAACCCTTCCTCGTTATGGAATCACAACAACCTTTGTGGATGTGGATAATTTGGAGGAAGTGGAAGCAGCTATCAGTGACAATACCAAACTTGTCTTGATTGAAACCTTGGGGAATCCCTTGATTAACATTCCTGACTTGGAAAAATTGGCTGAGATTTCGCATAAACACAAGATTCCTCTCGTTTCAGACAACACTTTTGCCACACCATATTTGATTAACGTTTTCTCTCACGGTGTAGATATTGCTATTCACTCTGCGACTAAGTTTATTGGTGGGCATGGTACGACTATTGGAGGAGTGATTGTCGATAGTGGTCGTTTTGACTGGGCGGCTTCAGGGAAATTCCCTCAATTTGTTGAGGAAGATCCAAGCTACCACAATTTGAGCTATACTCGGGATGTGGGTGCAGCAGCCTTTATTATCGCTGTTCGTGTTCAATTGCTCCGTGATACAGGTGCAGCCTTGTCGCCATTTAATGCCTTTCTCTTGCTCCAAGGACTTGAAACCCTTTCTCTTCGTGTCGAACGTCATGTGCAAAATGCAGAGAAAATTGTTGATTTCCTTGTCAACCATCCTAAGGTAGAAAAGGTAAACTATCCAAAACTTGCAGACAGTCCTTATCATGCCTTGGCTGAGAAATACTTGCCAAAAGGTGTGGGCTCAATCTTTACTTTCCATGTCAAAGGTGGGGAGGCAGAAGCACGCAAGGTTATTGATAATTTGGAAATCTTCTCTGACCTTGCAAATGTGGCAGATGCCAAGTCTCTTGTTGTTCACCCAGCAACAACTACTCACGGTCAATTGTCAGAAAAAGACCTGGAAGCAGCTGGCGTCACACCAAACCAAATCCGCTTGTCTATCGGTCTTGAAAATGTAGAAGATTTGATTGAAGACTTGCGCTTGGCCTTGGAAAAAATTTAAAGAAAAAGAAGTTAAACGGTGGGTTTCGACTCACTGTTTTTGATTTTCCCTTAGGCATGATATAATGGTTACAGAAGCCTAGAAAGAGGAACGATATGAACGAAATCAAATGTCCCAACTGTGGAGAAGTCTTTACAGTAAATGAAAGTCAGTATGCTGAACTTTTATCCCAAGTGAGAACAGCAGAGTTTGATAAGGAATTGCACGATCGCATGAAGCAGGAACTGGCCTTGGCAGAGCAAAAGGCCATGAATGAGCAACAGACTAAACTGGCTCAAAAAAACCAAGAAATTGCGCAATTACAGAGTCAAATCCAAAACTTTGATACAGAAAAAGAATTGGCCAAGAAAGAGGTTGAACAGACAAGCAATCAGGCCTTATTGGCTAAGGATAAGGAAGTACAGGCCTTGGAAAACCAATTGGCTACCTTGCGTTTGGAGCATGAAAATCAACTACAAAAGACCCTTTCTGACCTAGAAAAAGAACGCGATCAGGTCAAAAATCAGCTCCTATTACAAGAAAAAGAAAACGAGCTTTCTCTTGCTTCTGTTAAGCAGAATTACGAAGCCCAGCTTAAGGCAGCTAGTGAACAAGTCGAATTTTATAAGAATTTCAAAGCCCAACAATCAACAAAAGCTATCGGGGAAAGTCTGGAACACTATGCAGAGAGTGAGTTTAACAAGGTCCGCAGTTTTGCCTTTCCAAATGCTTACTTTGAAAAGGATAACAAGGTTTCAGCGCGTGGGTCTAAGGGGGACTTTATCTTCCGTGAATGTGATGAAAATGGTGTTGAAATCATTTCCATCATGTTTGAGATGAAAAATGAAGCTGACGGAACAGAGAAGAAGCACAAGAATGCAGATTTTTACAAGGAATTGGACAAGGACCGTCGGGAGAAGAACTGTGAATATGCGGTTTTGGTGACTATGCTTGAGGCCGATAATGACTACTTTAACACGGGGATTGTTGACGTCAGCCACGAGTATGAAAAGATGTATGTGGTTCGTCCTCAATTCTTTATTCAGTTGATTGGGCTTTTGCGAAATGCGGCGCTTAATTCCCTAAAATACAAGCAGGAGTTGGCCTTGGTTCGTGAGCAAAATATTGATATTACACATTTTGAAGAAGACTTGGATGCCTTTAAGCTAGCTTTTGCCAAGAACTACAACTCTGCTTCGACCAACTTTGGTAAGGCAATCGATGAAATCGACAAGGCCATAAAACGGATGGAAGAGGTTAAAAAGTTCCTAACAACATCTGAAAACCAACTCCGTCTGGCTAATAATAAGCTGGAAGATGTCTCTGTCAAGAAATTGACACGTAAAAATCCAACCATGAAAGCTAAGTTTGAAGCGCTGAAGGGGGAGTAGAAAGCAAAAATGAACGGTATTATCAACTTAAAAAAAGAAGCGGGCATGACCTCGCATGATGCGGTTTTTAAACTGCGTAAGATTTTGGGAACCAAGAAAATTGGTCATGGTGGGACCTTGGATCCGGATGTAGTGGGTGTTTTGCCGATTGCGGTTGGCAAGGCGACACGCATGGTCGAGTTTATGCAGGACGAGGGTAAGGTCTACGAGGGAGAGATTACTCTGGGCTATTCCACGACGACTGAGGATGCCAGTGGGGAAGTGGTCGCTGAGACTCCTGTTTTGTCGCACTTGGATGAAAAGCTTGTTGATGAAGTAATAGCCAGTCTGACTGGGCCTATTACCCAGATTCCACCTATGTATTCTGCTGTCAAGGTCAATGGTCGCAAGCTCTATGAGTATGCGCGATCTGGTCAGGAAGTGGAGCGTCCAGAACGTCAGGTGACCATTTATCAATTTGAACGAACAAGTCCGATTTCTTATGAGAGCAAACTTGCACGATTCACTTTTCGTGTGAAATGCAGTAAGGGGACTTACATCCGTACATTATCGGTTGACTTGGGAGAAAAATTGGGCTATGCTGCCCATATGTCTCAGTTAACTCGTACTAGTGCTGCAGGTTTGCAGTTAGAAGACGCTCTTACCTTGGAAGAAATTGCTGAAAAAGTAGAGGCTGGTCAACTGGACTTTCTTCATCCTCTAGAGATTGGGACAGGCGACCTTGTCAAAGTTTTCCTAACTCAAGAAGAGGCTACAGAAGTACGCTTTGGTCGTTTTATTGAGTTAGAACAGTTGGATAAGGAATTAGCTGCTTTTGAAGGAGATAAATTGTTAGCTATTCTAGAAAAACGGGACAATCTCTACAAGCCAAGGAAGGTTTTTAGCTAGTCTAGCTGGGGTGTAAGGAGTGTTGTTTCTCCTAGACTATCCAAATCAGACTATAAATTTTGCAAAAAATGTGATAGAATAGACGACGGATAAAAAAACGGAGGATAGCATGCAAAATAGACCAATCATTATCGGAGTGACAGGTGGTTCTGGTGGTGGTAAGACCAGTGTTTCAAGAGCCATTTTATCGCATTTTCCTGATGAAAAGATTTCCATGATTGAGCATGATTCATACTACAAGGATCAGTCTCATTTGACCTTTGAAGAGCGTGTCAAAACCAATTATGACCATCCTTTTGCCTTTGATACAGACTTAATGATCGAGCAGATTAAGGAATTGTTGGCGGGTCGTCCGGTGGACATTCCGACTTATGACTATACAGAGCATACACGGAGTAGCAAGACTTATCGTCAGGAGCCTCAAGATGTCTTTATCGTTGAGGGGATTTTGGTCTTGGAGGACAAGCGCCTGCGCGATTTGATGGATATCAAAATTTTTGTGGATACGGATGACGATGTGCGCATTATTCGTCGGATCAAGCGTGATATGGAAGAGCGTGGTCGTAGCCTTGATAGCGTTATTGACCAGTATTTAGGTGTGGTCAAACCAATGTATCATCAGTTTATCGAACCAACCAAGCGTTATGCTGATATCGTCATTCCTGAGGGAGTCAGCAATACAGTTGCTATCGACCTGTTGACGACCAAGATTGAAAAGATTTTGGAAGAAGCTCGAAACAGCAAATAATCAGATGTGGAGGCCTTGCCTCCTTTTTCTATTTTTCCTTCATAATGGTACATAAATGGAGATTTTTAGGCATATTTTTGGTATAATAATACCCATGAAAGAGCAAGAAAATGAATAGTAGGTGGAGATGGAAAAGTATTTATCGGTAACAACTTTGACCAAGTATCTGAAAATGAAATTCGATAAAGACCCTTATTTGGAACGGGTCTATTTAACTGGTCAAGTTTCCAACTTTCGTAAACGACCTACTCACCAATATTTCTCCCTAAAGGATGACCATGCAGTTATTCAAGCGACTATTTGGTCTGGGATTTATCAGAAGTTAGGCTTCGACCTTGAAGAAGGGATGAAGATCAATGTTATTGGGCGTGTACAGGTCTACGAACCGAGTGGTAGCTACTCCATCATCATTGAAAAGGCTGAGCCTGATGGGGTTGGGGCGCTTGCGATTCAGTTTGAACAACTCAAGAAAAAATTGACAGAAGAAGGCCTGTTTCAAGAACGCTTCAAGCAAGCTCTGCCCCAATTTTCTAAGAGAATTGGTGTAGTAACCAGTCGCAGTGGAGCCGTTATTCGAGATATTATCACGACCGTCAGCAGGCGCTTTCCAGGTGTAGATATCCTTCTTTATCCGACTAAGGTTCAAGGAGATGGAGCAGCAGAAGAAATTGCTCGAAATATTGCGCGTGCCAATCAACGGGACGATTTGGATTTGCTGATTATTGGTCGTGGTGGTGGTTCCATCGAGGATCTCTGGGCCTTTAACGAAGAAATTGTGGTACGAGCTATTTTTGAATCTCGTTTGCCAGTTATCTCTAGTGTAGGACATGAGACAGATGTGACTTTAGCAGATTTTGTGGCAGATCGCCGCGCTGCGACGCCAACAGCTGCAGCTGAACTAGCAACACCTGTGACCAAGTTGGATCTATTAGCTCATTTGCAAAATCAGGAAAAACGGATGGCAACAGCAGTCCGAAATGTCCTAGCGAAGAAACAAGAAGCTTTGAAAAAATGCAGTCAGTCTGTTATCTTTAGACAGCCAGAGCGTTTGTATGATGGCTATTTGCAACGCTTGGATCAATTACAACTGCGATTAAAACAAAGTTTGCGAACACGGATTTATGATAACAAACAGACAGTACAAGCAAGGACGCATCGACTGGTACAATTATCACCCGTTACCAAAATCCAACGCTATCAAGACCGTCTAGGTCAGTTGGACAAGCTTCTCCGTAGCCAAATGGCGCTGGTTTATGATGCCAAGGTTGCTGAAGTCAAGCGACTTTCAGAAGCCTTGCTCATGTTGGATACCAGTCGAATTGTGGCGCGTGGTTATGCTATTGTCAAAAAAGAAGAGTCAGTTGTGGATTCGGTTGAGAGTTTGAAGAAAAAAGACCAAGTGACGCTTTTGATGCGAGATGGTCAAGTAGAATTAGAGGTTAAAGATGTCAAAACAAAAGAAATTTGAGGAAAATCTAGCAGAACTGGAGACTATTGTCCAAAGTTTGGAAAATGGTGAAATAGCTCTAGAAGATGCGATTGCGGCCTTTCAAAAGGGCATGCTCTTGTCAAAAGAGCTCCAAGCGACGCTGGACAAGGCTGAAAAGACCTTGGTTAAGGTTATGCAAGAAGACGGAACAGAAAGTGATTTTGAATGAAAAAACAAGAAAAATTAGCTCTTGTTGAGTCAGCTTTGGAAGACTTTTATGGAGACCAGCAGTTTGCCTCTAGTTTGCGAGAGTCTGTTCTCTATTCCATTCATGCTGGTGGCAAGCGTATTCGACCTTTTCTCTTGTTAGAAGTTTTGGAAGCCTTGCAGGTCGCTATTAAACCGGCACATGCACAGGTGGCTGCGGCCTTGGAAATGATTCATACAGGGAGTTTGATTCATGATGATCTTCCAGCTATGGATGATGATGATTACCGTCGAGGGCGTTTGACCAACCATAAGAAATTCGGTGAAGCTATGGCGATTTTGGCTGGAGATGCCTTATTCCTAGATCCCTATGCCTTGATTGCGCAGGCAGATCTGCCAAGTCAGATCAAGGTAGACTTGATTGCCAACCTATCTCTTGCTTCAGGTAGTCTGGGAATGGTGGCAGGGCAAGTTTTGGATATGGAAGGTGAACACCAGCACTTGTCCTTGGAAGAACTTCAGACCATTCATGCTAATAAGACTGGAAAACTATTAGCTTATCCCTTCCAAGCAGCTGCTATTATAGCCGAATTGGCACCTGAGATGCAGGCAAAGCTGAAAACTGTAGGTGAATTGATTGGGCTTGCTTTTCAGGTCAGAGACGATGTGTTGGATGTGACAGCTAGTTTTGAGGAAATCGGCAAGACACCACAAAAGGACTTGCAGGCAGAAAAGTCAACCTATCCAGCCTTGTTGGGCTTGGAAGAGGCTATTGCCTTTTGTAACCAAACTCTGGATCAAGCTAATGCCAAATTAGAAGAAATTGCCCAGCAGGTCCCTTTTGATATAGGATCGATTGTAAGTGTAGTAGAAAGTTTGAGAATCAATGGCTAAGGAAAGAGTGGATGTACTAGCTTATAAACAGGGCTTGTTTGAAACGAGAGAGCAGGCCAAGCGCGGTGTTATGGCTGGTCTAGTCGTAGCAGTCCTTAATGGAGAACGGTTTGACAAACCAGGAGAGAAAATCCCAGACGACACCGAGCTAAAACTTAAGGGTGAAAAACTCAAGTATGTCAGCCGTGGTGGCTTGAAATTGGAAAAAGCCTTGCAGATCTTTGATTTGTCAGTTGATGGGGCGACCACAATTGATATCGGTGCTTCTACTGGTGGTTTTACCGATGTCATGTTGCAAAATGGTGCTGAGTTGGTCTTTGCAGTCGATGTCGGTACCAATCAATTGGCTTGGAAATTACGCCAAGACCCACGAGTTGTCAGCATGGAGCAGTTCAATTTCCGCTATGCAGAAAAGACTGATTTTGAAAAGGAACCGAACTTTGCCAGTATTGATGTGAGTTTCATTTCCCTCAGTCTGATTTTGCCGGCCTTGCACCGTGTGTTGGCTGATCAAGGTCAGGTTGTGGCTCTGGTTAAGCCTCAGTTTGAGGCAGGACGTGAGCAGATTGGGAAAAATGGAATCATTCGTGATGCCAAGGTCCATCAACATGTCCTTGAATCTGTCACAACCATGGCAGTAGAGGAAGGCTTTTCAGTCCTTGGTTTGGACTTTTCTCCCATCCAAGGTGGTCATGGAAATATTGAGTTTTTAGCGTATTTGAAAAAAGAAGAGTCAGCAAGCAATCGGGTTCTTGCTGAGATTGAAGAAGTAGTAGAGAGGGCGCATAGTCAATTTAAAAATGAATAAAAAAGAGAGACTTGAAAAAATTAGACGATTTGTGACAGATTATCAAATCGGTACGCAAGAAGAAATCGTAGAACATTTGAAAGAAGCAGGTATCACTGCCACTCAAGCAACAGTATCCCGAGATATCAAAGAGCTAGGCATTGTCAAAATTCCTTTGAGAGACAATACCTATGTCTATGAGTTGCCAAAATCAATCGTGAAAAGTTTGCAACTGGCTGAAGACAATATTGAGTCAGCTGAATTGATGGACAAGATGATCAATCTCCAAGTTATTCCAGGAAACACAGCCTTTGTAAAAGCTCAGTTAATCGAGACTTTTGCGGATAAGATTTTTAGCTGTTTGGCTGATGATAGTTCGATTTTAGTCATTGCCAGAAGCGAAAGTCTAGCTGAGGAAATCTTTGAACAAGTAAAAAATTGGTAGGTCTATATGTTACTTGAAATTTCGATAAAAAACTTTGCCATTATTGAGGCTATTTCCCTCAATTTTGAAAAAGGGATGACTGTCCTGACTGGTGAAACGGGTGCAGGGAAGTCGATTATCATTGATGCCATGAATATGATGTTGGGATCTCGTGCGACGACAGATGTTATTCGTCATGGTGCGCCAAAGGCAGAGATTGAGGGGCTCTTCTCAGTTGAGAATAGTCGCCTTTTACAGGAAATTTTTGATGAGCAAGGTTTAGAAATGGGTGATGATATTATCATCCGTCGGGAAATTCTGCAAAATGGTCGTAGTATCAGTCGCGTGAATGGCCAGATGGTCAATCTGTCTGTTTTGCGTGCTATTGGGCAACATTTGGTGGATATTCATGGTCAGCATGACCAAGAAGAGTTAATGCGTCCTCAACTTCATATCCAGATGTTGGATGAATTTGGCGATGCAGCTTTTTGGGACTTGAAAGAAACCTATCAAACGATTTTTGATGCCTACCGTAAAATGCGTAAGCAGGTTCTGGAAGTCAAGAAAAACCAACAGGAACACAAGGCTCGTATTGAAATGTTGGAATTTCAAATGGCAGAGATTGAGGCAGCAAACTTGCAGGCTGGAGAAGACCTGGCTCTTAACCAAGAGCGAGATAAACTTCTAAACCATAAAAATATTGCGGATACGCTGACCAATGCCTACAGTATGTTGGACAATGAAGATTTTTCAAGTCTGGCCAATGTTCGTTCAGCCATGAATGACATGGAAAGCGTCGAAGAGTATGATCCTGAATACCGTGAAATTTCAAGCTCTCTGTCTGAGACCTACTATGTCTTAGAAGACATTAGCAAACGTCTGGAAGCTATTATTGAGGACCTTGATTTTGATGGCAATCGTCTCATGCAGGTTGAGAATCGTTTGGACCTCCTTCATACCATTACTCGTAAATATGGCGGGACTGTAGACGATGTCTTGCTTTATTTTGCCAAGATTACGGATGAATACAATCTATTGACAGGCAATAACCTTTCGTCTGAGGACATGGAAGCAGAGCTTAAGAAATTGGAAGTCAATCTTGTTGATTTGGCAGGTCAGCTTGCCTCTGCTCGTCATGACTTGGCTCAGCAGCTAGAAGCAGAGATTAAACAAGAACTGCAAGACCTCTATATGGAAAAAGCTCAGTTTCAGGTTCGTTTTAGCAAGGGCAAATTCAGTCGTGAGGGAAATGAAATGGTTGAGTTTTATATTTCAACCAACCCTGGCGAAGATTTTAAACCCTTGGTTAAGGTTGCATCTGGTGGGGAATTATCTCGTCTCATGCTAGCCATTAAGTCTGCCTTTTCACGTAAAGAAGGCAAGACCAGCATTGTCTTTGATGAGGTGGATACGGGAGTTTCAGGTCGTGTAGCTCAGGCTATTGCACAGAAAATTCATAAAATTGGTCAGCATGGTCAGGTTCTGGCTATTTCCCATTTGCCACAAGTGATTGCGATTGCGGATTATCAATTCTTTATTGAGAAGATTAGCAATGAGCATTCAACGGTTTCGACTGTTCGTCTCTTGACGGTTGAAGAGCGAGTGGAAGAAGTTGCTAAGATGTTGGCAGGTGATGATGTGACGGAAGCAGCCCTGACGCAAGCCAGAGAATTGTTGAGAAACAGGGAGAAATAAGATGACAGACTATTATGTAATTGGAGATGTTCACGGAAAAGCTGGGATGCTGGAAGACCTTCTCAAAACATGGGATGGTCAGACCCAGTTACTCTTTCTAGGGGATTTGATTGACCGTGGTGAAGATAGTCGCCGTGTTCTAGAGATGGTTAAGGACTTAGTGGATAATCAAGGGGCTATCTGTTTGTCAGGAAATCATGAGTATATGTTTTTGACATGGCTAGATGATCCAGAAGAAAGCTATGATCACTATCGTCGCAATGGTGGAGATACAACCATTAACTCTATCCTAGGTCGTCCTTTGGATGCACCGGTTGATGGAGTAGAAGATGCCAAGCGTGTTGCTACTGAAGCAGCAGACTTGGTCGAATTTATTCGTCAAATGCCTTTTGTGGTAGAGACAGATAAGTATATCTTTGTTCACGCAGGTATTGATTTGACCTTGGATGACTGGCATGAAACCACAGATTACAAGAAAGTATGGCTTAGAAAACCATTCCACGAAGCAGAAAATCATACTGGAAAAACCATTGTCTTTGGCCATACACCAGTTTATGGTTTGTTAAAGCAAGAGCGTGGTACAGCTGAGCTTTGGACTACAGAAGATCGCAAGATTGGAATGGATGGAGGAGCTGTTTATGGTGGTGTCCTTCACGGGATTGTCTTTACAGACCAAGGAATGACAGAACACCACTTTATCGAAAATGACGGCTTTGTCGCTGAAGATTAGTACTCCTAGCAGGGTATGGTCTTGTCAAAATGTCAAAAACAATTTATAATAAATAGATACCCTGAAAGGAAGAGAATCATGAACTTAGAAGAATTGAAAAAACGACAGGAGAAGATCCGTAACTTCTCTATTATCGCCCATATTGACCACGGGAAATCGACTCTAGCAGACCGCATTTTGGAAAAGACAGAGACGGTTTCAAGCCGTGAAATGCAGGCCCAGCTTTTGGATAGCATGGATTTAGAGCGAGAACGTGGGATTACCATTAAGTTGAATGCCATCGAGTTGAATTACACGGCAAAAGATGGCGAGACTTATATTTTCCACTTGATTGACACGCCGGGACACGTTGACTTTACCTATGAAGTTTCACGTTCGCTCGCTGCCTGTGAGGGGGCGATTTTGGTGGTCGATGCTGCTCAAGGGATTGAGGCTCAAACCCTTGCCAACGTTTATCTGGCCTTGGACAATGATTTGGAAATCATGCCAGTCATTAACAAAATTGACCTGCCAGCAGCGGATCCAGAGCGCGTGCGTACTGAGATTGAGGATGTGATTGGTTTGGATGCCAGTGAAGCAGTATTGGCTTCTGCCAAGGCTGGTATCGGTATCGAAGAAATCCTCGAGCAAATCGTAGAAAAAGTACCAGCACCAACGGGTGATGTGACGGCGCCACTTAAGGCCTTGATTTTCGACTCAGTTTATGATGCCTACCGTGGGGTTATTCTCCAAGTTCGTGTTATGGACGGAGTGGTCAAACCTGGCGATAAGATTCAGCTTATGAGCAATGGCAAGACCTTTGATGTGACTGAGGTTGGAATTTTCACTCCTAAGGCAGTTGGTCGTGATTTCCTTGCGACTGGTGACGTTGGATATATTGCAGCTTCTATCAAGACGGTTCAGGACACTCGTGTGGGTGATACTGTTACTTTGGCAACCAATCCTGCGGCAGAGCCACTACATGGCTACAAGCAGATGAATCCTATGGTCTTTGCGGGTCTATATCCAATTGAATCAAACAAGTACAATGATCTGCGTGAAGCCCTTGAAAAATTACAACTGAATGATGCTAGTCTCCAATTTGAACCAGAAACATCTCAGGCACTTGGATTTGGTTTCCGTTGTGGTTTCCTTGGACTTCTCCATATGGATGTTATCCAAGAGCGTTTGGAACGCGAGTTCAACATCGACCTCATCATGACAGCGCCATCTGTTATTTATAAAGTTAATTTGACCGACGGTGAGTCTATGGATGTGTCGAACCCATCTGAGTTTCCAGACCCAACTAAGATTGCGACCATTGAAGAGCCTTATGTTAAGGCGCAAATAATGGTACCGCAAGAGTTTGTTGGAGCAGTGATGGAATTGGCTCAGCGCAAGCGTGGAGACTTCGTGACTATGGACTATATTGATGATAACCGTGTCAATGTTATCTATCAAATTCCACTTGCTGAAATCGTATTTGACTTCTTTGATAAGCTTAAGTCATCTACTCGTGGTTATGCAAGCTTTGACTACGAATTGTCAGAGTACCGCCCATCTAAGCTAGTGAAAATGGATATCCTTCTCAATGGAGACAAGGTGGATGCCCTCAGCTTTATCGTTCACAAGGACTTTGCTTATGAACGTGGGAAACTCATCGTTGATAAACTCAAGAAAATTATCCCTCGCCAACAATTTGAAGTGCCGATCCAAGCAGCTATTGGACATAAGATTGTGGCTCGTACTGATATCAAGGCCCTTCGTAAGAACGTACTTGCTAAATGTTATGGTGGTGACGTTTCGCGTAAACGCAAACTTCTTGAAAAACAAAAAGCTGGTAAGAAGCGCATGAAAGCCATCGGATCAGTAGAAGTTCCACAAGAAGCCTTCCTCAGCGTCTTGAGTATGGATGAAGAATAAGTTATCATAATTGTTTTTCTTGTTCACAGGAAATTTACATAAGAATCAATAGTAAAACAGGCTTAAATAGGCCTGTTTTTTTGCATTTATAATAGGATTAAATCGTTTAAAGTGTTTGTTTTAAATGTTTGTTTTGGTTGTAAAGATAAAAAATAAACAAAATAATCAAAAAAAGGACAAAAAACAACAGAAAAATATTGACAACGTTTTCATATAGTGTTATACTTATAGCATAAAGTTAATGGAAAGAAGGGAAAACCTTATGGGATTAGATCATTTCTTTGACAAAAACCTTGTGTTTTGCTTAGAAGCGGATAATCAAGAACATCTCTTTGATCAGGTAGCAACTTTATTGGAAGAACGAGAAATCGTAACTCCAACCTATCGTGAAGCCTTGATCACGCGTGAAAAGTCATTTCCAACTGGCCTAGATATGGAATTTTTGGGTAAGGATTTGCCGAATGTGGCTATTCCTCACACAGATATTGTTCATAATCTAGCCGAAAAAGTTGTGGTCGTTCGATTAGAAAAACCAGTGACTTTCCACAATATGATTGCGCCAGATAAGGAAGTAGAAGTATCCTTACTCTTCTTTATCATTAATAACTCAAGTTCAAGCCAAACGAACATTCTTGCTCAGTTGATGGACTTCTTTACTGGAAATGGTCATCTTGAAGACCTATCAAAAATTTCTGAACCAGAAGCCCTCTATGCTTATATTGCTGAAGCAATTGCTTAATCTTGTCTATTAAAAATATTAAATCGGAGGAAATCCATATGATTAAAATTCTTGCTGCCTGCGGTGCAGGTGTTAACTCAAGCCACCAAATTAAAAGTGCTCTTGAAGAAGAACTTTCAAACCGCGGTTTTGATGTTCACTGTGATGCAGTCATGGTCAAAGACGTTAATGAAGACCTTATCAAAGGTTATGACATCTTCACACCAATTGCTGCTACAGACCTTGGTTTTGACCCAGGTATTCCAGTTATCGAAGCTGGACCAATCTTATTCCGTATCCCAGCAATGAGTGCTCCAGTATTTGATAATATTGAAGCAGCTATCAAAGAGCACGGATTAAGCTAATTCAAATTTGTTAACATTCATATAACATAAAAAGGGAGGAACTGTTATGGATGCAATCTTTGACCTAATCAAAAAGGTCTTTACACCCGTCTTAGATATGGGTGGACCTGTCATCATGTTAATCATTTTGACAGTATTGGCTTTACTTTTTGGAGTTAAATTCTCCAAAGCGCTTGAAGGTGGTATCAAACTTGCCATCGCTCTTACAGGTATCGGTGCTATCATCGGTATGCTAAATGGTGCTTTCTCAGCATCACTTGCAAAATTCGTTGAAAACACTGGTATCCAATTGAGTATCACTGACGTTGGTTGGGCACCACTTGCAACAATCACTTGGGGATCTGCTTGGACACTTTACTTCTTGCTTATCATGTTGATTGTCAACGTAGTAATGCTTGCTATGAAGAAAACTGATACACTTGACGTCGATATCTTCGATATCTGGCACTTGTCTATCACGGGTCTTTTGATTAAATGGTATGCAGACAACAACGGTGTGAGCCAAGGGGTTTCACTCTTGATTGCTACAGCAGCTATCGTACTTGTTGGTGTGTTGAAAATTATCAACTCTGACTTGATGAAACCTACATTTGATGACCTTCTTAACGCACCAAGTTCATCACCAATGACATCAACTCACATGAACTACATGATGAACCCAGTTATCATGGTTTTGGATAAGATTTTTGAAAAATTCTTCCCAGGTCTTGATAAATATGACTTTGATGCTGCTAAATTGAACAAAAAAATCGGTTTCTGGGGATCTAAATTCTTTATCGGTTTCATTCTTGGTATTGTTATCGGTATTATGGGAACTCCACATCCAATTGAAGGGGTTGCGGATGCAGATAAATGGCGTCTTGTTATCAAAGGATGGTTGTCTCTTGGTTTGACTGCCGGTGTATCTTTGGAACTCTTCTCACTTATCGGTTCATGGTTCATCGCAGCAGTAGAACCACTATCACAAGGTATTACAAACGTTGCTACTAAACGTCTTCAAGGACGTAAATTCAACATCGGTCTTGACTGGCCATTCATCGCTGGTCGTGCTGAAATCTGGGCTTGTGCCAACGTACTTGCACCAATCATGTTGATTGAAGCTGTGCTTCTTTCAAAAGTCGGAAATGGTATCTTGCCACTTGCAGGTATCATCGCTATGGGTGTTACTCCAGCTCTCTTGGTTGTAACTCGTGGTAAATTGCTCCGTATGATTATCTTCGGAACACTCTTGTTGCCACTCTTCCTTCTTTCAGGTACACTTATTGCACCATTTGCAACAGAACTTGCTAAAGGTGTAGGTGCCTTCCCTGCAGGTGTGAGCGAAACTCAATTGATTACTCACTCAACTCTTGAAGGACCAATCGAAAAACTTCTTGGTTGGACAATTGGTAACACTACAACTGGTGATATCAAAGCAATCCTTGGTGCTGTAGTCTTCCTTGTATTCTATATCGGTATCTTTGCATGGTACAGAAAACAAATGATCAAACGTAACGAAGAGTACGCAGCAAAAGCAAAATAATGCGCTCCTATAAAATGTAAATTGTTAAAGCTAGGTTGTCGACATCCATTAGGAGTGACAGCCTAGTTTTTTATAAACTATCAAGAAATCGGAGAAAATAATGGTAATTGAATTAAAATCAGAACAATTAAGTGTTCAATTTAACAGTTTAGGTGGAGCTCTTTCTTCTATAAAAGATGCTGAGGGACTTGAGTATTTATGGCAAGGAGATGCCACTTATTGGAGTGGACAAGCTCCTGTTCTCTTCCCCATTTGTGGTTCTTTGAGAGAGGATACAGCATTTTATATAGATGAGAAGGGACAAGAAAGTAAAGGAAAGATTCCTCGTCATGGTTTAGTTCGCAAGAAAGAATTTGAATTAGTTGAACAGACAGATAATAGTGTAACTTTTGCAATTGAAGACGATGAGAATAGCTATCAGAACTACCCTTATCATTTCCGCCTAGAAATCACTTATATCCTTACTGGAAAGACAGTACGGACTCAATACAAGATTTTCAACAAAGAAACTAGTAAGGTCATGCCTTACTTTATTGGTGGACATCCAGGCTTTAATTGTCCTCTACTGGATGACGAGGTCTATGAAGATTACTATTTAGAGTTTGAGAAAGAAGAGACTTGCTCTGTTCCACGTCCTTTCCCAGAAACGGGTATGCTGGATTTCCAAGATAGAAGTCCATGGCTAGAAGGTCAAAAAGAATTAGACCTCAGCTATGATCTTTTCAGTACAGATGCAGTTACCTTAGATGAATTGCAATCTAGAACAATTGCACTTCGTTCTCGTAAACATGATAAGGGATTGAAAGTGCACTTTGCAGAGTTTCCAAATCTCATCATCTGGTCAACTTTGAATAAAGGACCTTTCATTGCTTTTGAACCATGGTCTGGCTTGTCAACATCCCTTGAAGAAGGAGATCATCTAGAAGATAAGAAGAATGTTCGCCTCCTAGAACCTGGTCAAGTGGATCAAATTGGTTTTGACATCGAAATTTTTTAGTTAAAAAATAAAACATAAAAACAAACACTAACTGTTGACTTTTTCTAGAAATAGGAGTATATTATGTTTGTAAGCAACAAATGATGTTTGTAACAAACAAATAATCACTTGTTATATTTTCTTTCGTGGAGAAGGATTTTTTCTAGGAAACTGATTTCCTAAACTTGAATAAGGTGTCATTCATCTCATTCAATCTAATTTGTCAATAAACTGCTAGAAAGTCTTTTGTAGGTAAACTGCTAGCTATAAAAGTCTTTACTAGCCTAGAAAAATAAAAAGGAGTATACAATATGTCTATTGTTATCGGTGCAGATGCTGCAGGTTTGAGATTGAAAGAAGTTGTGAAAGACTTCTTGGAAAAAGAAAACTTCCACGTTGTGGATGTTACAGCTGAAGGTCAAGACTTTGTTGATGTGACTCTTGCTGTTGCTGCAGAAGTAAACAAAGAAGAACAAAACCTTGGTATCGTGATTGATGCTTATGGAGCGGGTCCATTTATGGTCGCAACAAAAATAAAAGGAATGGTTGCTGCAGAAGTTTCTGACGAACGTTCAGCTTATATGACTCGTGGCCACAACAATTCACGTATGATCACTATGGGTGCACAACTTGTTGGTGATGAATTGGCTAAAAACATTGCTAAAGGATTTGTTAACGGTAAATACGATGGTGGACGTCACCAAATTCGTGTTGATATGTTGAACAAAATGTGCTAATTAGATTACAGTAAGAAAGGTAAGTTAAAAATGAGAATTGCAATTGGATGTGACCACATCGTAACAGATGAAAAAATGGCGGTTTCAGAATTTTTGAAATCAAAAGGATATGAAGTCATTGACTTTGGTACATATGACCATACACGTACTCACTACCCAATCTTTGGTAAAAAAGTAGGGGAAGCTGTAACTAGCGGTCAAGCTGATCTTGGAGTATGTATATGTGGTACTGGTGTTGGTATCAACAACGCTGTAAATAAAGTTCCAGGTGTCCGTTCTGCCTTGGTTCGTGATATGACAACAGCCCTTTATGCTAAAGAACAATTGAACGCTAACGTTATCGGATTTGGTGGTAAGATTACTGGTGAATTGCTCATGTGTGATATCATCGAAGCTTTCATCCATGCTGAATACAAACCATCTGAAGAAAATAAAAAATTGATTGCGAAAATTGAACACGTTGAAAGTCACAATGCTCAACAAACAGACGCAAACTTCTTCACTGAATTCCTTGAAAAATGGGATCGCGGAGAATACCACGACTAAGAGGTGACCTATGATTTTAACAGTCACAATGAACCCATCCATTGATATTTCCTATCCCTTGGATGAGTTAAAGATTGATACTGTCAATCGTGTGGTGGATGTAACCAAAACGGCTGGTGGTAAGGGCCTCAATGTTACCCGAGTACTTTCAGAATTTGGAGATTCTGTTCTTGCTACTGGTTTAGTTGGTGGTAAACTTGGTGAGTTTTTGGTTGAAAATATCGATGATCAAGTAAAGAAAGATTTCTTCTCAATTCAGGGAGAAACTCGTAACTGTATCGCTATTCTTCACGGAGACAACCAAACAGAAGTTCTTGAAAAAGGTCCTGTAGTATTGGAACAGGAAGGTCAAGATTTTTTGGAACATTTCAAAAAACTCTTGGAGTCAGTTGAAGTAGTAGCCATCTCAGGTAGTCTGCCAGCTGGCCTTCCAGTTGATTACTATGCGAGCTTGGTAGAACTTGCTAATCAAGCTGGCAAGCCCGTTGTCTTGGACTGCTCTGGTGTAGCACTTCAGGCGGTTCTTGAATCACCACATAAACCAACAGTCATCAAACCAAATAATGAGGAATTATCTCAGCTTCTTGGAAGAGAAGTTTCTGAGGATTTGGATGAATTAAAAGAAGTCCTTCAAGAACCTTTGTTTGCAGGGATTGAATGGATTATTGTTTCGCTTGGTGCCAACGGTGCCTTTGCCAAACATGGTGACACTTTCTACAAGATAGATATTCCTAGAATTCAGGTAGTCAACCCTGTTGGATCTGGAGATTCTACAGTTGCTGGAATTTCTTCAGGTTTACTTCATAAAGAATCGGATGCAGAATTACTCATCAAGGCAAATGTCCTTGGTATGCTCAATGCTCAAGAAAAAATGACTGGTCATGTCAACATGGCCAACTATCAAGCTCTATATGATCAATTAATAGTAAAAGAGGTATAAAATGGCTTTAACAGAACAAAAACGTGCACGCTTAGAAAAACTTTCTGATGAAAATGGAATCATCTCAGCTCTTGCATTTGACCAACGTGGTGCTTTGAAACGCCTAATGGCTCAACACCAAACAGAAGAACCAACAGTGGCTCAAATGGAAGAACTTAAAGTCTTGGTAGCAGATGAATTGACTAAATACGCTTCATCAATGCTTCTTGACCCTGAATATGGACTTCCAGCTACAAAAGCTCTTGATCCAAAAGCTGGTCTTCTCCTTGCTTATGAAAAAACAGGTTATGATACAACAAGCACAAAACGTTTGCCAGACTGCTTGGATGTTTGGTCTGCAAAACGTATTAAAGAAGAAGGTGCAGATGCAGTTAAATTCTTGCTTTACTATGATGTAGATAGCTCAGACGAACTTAACCAAGAAAAACAAGCTTACATCGAACGTATCGGTTCTGAATGTGTGGCTGAAGATATCCCATTCTTCCTTGAAATCCTTGCTTATGATGAAAAAATTGCAGACGCTGGTTCTGTAGAATACGCGAAAGTAAAACCACACAAAGTTATCGGTGCTATGAAAGTCTTCTCAGACCCACGCTTTAACATTGATGTCTTGAAAGTAGAAGTTCCTGTCAACATTAAATATGTTGAAGGATTCGCTGAAGGTGAAGTAGTTTACACACGTGAAGAAGCAGCAGCCTTCTTCAAAGCCCAAGATGAAGCAACTAACTTGCCATATATCTACTTGAGTGCTGGTGTATCAGCTAAACTCTTCCAAGATACTCTTGTATTTGCTCATGAATCAGGTGCAAACTTCAATGGTGTTCTTTGTGGCCGTGCTACATGGGCTGGATCAGTTGAAGCTTACATTAAAGATGGTGAAGCAGCAGCTCGCGAATGGCTTCGCACAACTGGATTTGAAAACATTGATGAGCTCAATAAAGTTCTTCAAACAACAGCGACTTCATGGAAAGAACGCGTGTAAGCAAGTCCTCCTAGGTTAGGAACATGAATCTAAAAAAATTTAAAAAAGTTGTATGTAAAGGTTTACAAAATAACTTACTTGTGCTATACTTAAATCACAAGTTAATACAAGGTGAGTGTTACTAAGTAATATTAGGCATGATCACAGGTGAATTAGAAATCGGCTGATTTTCTAGTTCATTTGTGGTCATTTTTTGTACTAATATACCTTTAAGATATAAAAGGAGGTTGACATGTATCGAATTCTAAATCCAATGAATCACAATGTCTCGCTTGTCAGAAATGATAAAGGAGAAGAAGTGATTGTGATTGGTAAGGGGATTACATTTGGAAAGAAGAAAGGGGATTTGATTGCTGAACAGCAGGTTGAGAAAATCTTTCGGATGAAGACCGAAGAGTCCAGAGAAAACTTTATGGCTCTCCTCAAAGATGTTCCGCTTGATTTTATCACAGTGACCTATGAAATCATTGATAAGCTATCAAAGAAATATCATTATCCGATTCAAGAGTATCTCTACGTAACATTGACAGATCATATTTACTGTTCTTACCAAGCTCTAGCACAAGGAAGGTACAAGGATAGTAATCTGCCAGATATTTCCACTAAGTATCCTGTCGCTTTTCAAATCGCAAATGAAGCATTTGAAATTTACCGTCAGAAGCTAGCAGATCATTTTCCTGAGGACGAAATTATTCGGATTGCTTATCATTTCATTAATGCCGAAGGTGAAAATGAAGTGGAACTTGTGGAGTCGATTGATAAGAGGAAAGAAATTCTCAGGAATGTTGAAGAAGTTTTAACGGACTATGCAATTCAACGAACCAAAGAGAATAATCATTTCTATGATCGTTTTATGATACATTTGAATTATTTCTTGGATTATTTAGACAGATCTAGAGATGATAACCAATCACTTCTGGATATGGAAGATCATATCAAACAATCCTATCCAAAAGCGTTCGAGATTGGTTCCAAGATCTATGATGTGATTACGCAACATACGGGTCTTGATTTGTATAAAAGTGAACGAGTTTATCTAGTTCTACACATCCAACGTTTATTGTCATAAAAATTTAATTAAAAATACCTAAGGAGAATTCTATCATGAATAGAGAAGAAGTAACATTGTTAGGTTTTGAAATCGTAGCCTATGCTGGCGATGCTCGTTCAAAACTATTGGAAGCCTTGAAGGCTGCTGAAGCTGGTGATTTTGCGAAAGCAGACAGCTTAGTTGAGGAAGCTGGTTCTTGCATTGCAGAGGCTCACCACGCGCAAACAAGTCTATTGACTAAGGAAGCTTCTGGTGAGGACTTAGCGTATAGTGTGACCATGATGCATGGCCAAGACCACTTGATGACAACTGTCTTGTTAAAAGATTTGATGCACCACTTAATCGAACTTTATAAGAGAGGAGTTAAATAATGAACAAACTAATTGCATTTATCGAGAAAGGAAAGCCTTTCTTTGAGAAATTATCTCGTAATATCTATCTTCGTGCTATTCGTGATGGTTTCATTGCAGGTATGCCTGTTATTCTCTTCTCAAGTATTTTTATCCTGATTGCCTTTGTACCAAACTCATGGGGCTTTAAATGGTCTGATGAAGTTGTAGCCTTTCTGATGAAACCTTATAGCTATTCTATGGGTATTCTCGCACTTTTGCTAGCTGGTACGACTGCTAAATCATTAACAGACTCTGTTAACCGTAGCATGGAAAAAACCAACCAAATCAACTATATGTCAACTCTATTAGCTGCTATTGTTGGATTATTGATGTTGGCAGCTGATCCAATTGAAGGTGGCTTTGCAACAGGATTCCTAGGAACAAAAGGTTTGCTTTCAGCCTTCCTAGCAGCCTTTGTGACTGTAGCAATTTATAAGGTTTGTGTTAAGAACAACGTCACTATTCGTATGCCTGACGAAGTTCCACCAAATATCTCACAAGTCTTTAAAGATGTGATTCCATTCACTCTATCTGTTGTTTCTCTTTATGCTCTTGATTTATTAGCTCGTCATTTTGTTGGTGCAAGCGTAGCTGAATCAATCGGTAAATTCTTTGCTCCATTATTCTCTGCTGCTGATGGTTATCTAGGGATCACCATTATCTTTGGTGCCTTTGCCTTCTTCTGGTTTGTTGGTATTCACGGTCCATCTATCGTTGAACCAGCAATCGCAGCTATTACCTATGCCAATGCCGAAGTCAACTTGAACCTTCTCCAACAAGGAATGCATGCTGACAAGATTCTTACTTCTGGTACACAAATGTTTATCGTTACCATGGGTGGTACTGGTGCGACATTGGTTGTTCCATTCATGTTCATGTGGTTAACAAAATCAAAACGTAACCGTGCAATCGGACGTGCTTCAGTAGTTCCAACTTTCTTTGGTGTAAATGAACCAATCTTGTTTGGTGCACCGCTTGTTTTGAACCCAATCTTCTTCATTCCATTTATCTTTGCTCCAATTGCAAACGTATGGATCTTTAAGTTCTTTATCGAAACACTTGGCATGAACTCATTTACTGCCAACCTTCCATGGGTTACTCCTGGACCTTTGGGGATTGTCCTTGGTACAAACTTCCAGTTCTTATCATTCGCTCTTGCTGCTCTTCTAATCGTGGTTGACGTAGTCATTTACTACCCATTCCTTAAAGTATATGATGAACAAATTCTTGAAGAAGAACGTTCAGGTAAAGCTAACGATGAATTGAAAGAAAAAGTTGCTGCAAACTTCAACACTGCAAAAGCGGATGCTATTCTTGAAAAAGCAGGTGTAGAAGCAGCTCAAAATACCATCACTGAAGAAACAAATGTCCTCGTTCTCTGTGCAGGTGGAGGTACAAGTGGACTTCTTGCGAATGCTTTGAATAAGGCAGCTGCAGAATACAATGTTCCTGTGAAAGCAGCAGCAGGTGGCTATGGTGCTCACCGTGAAATGTTGCCAGAGTTTGATCTAGTTATCCTTGCCCCTCAAGTTGCTTCAAACTTTGAAGACATGAAAGCAGAAACAGATAAGCTCGGTATTAAACTTGCCAAGACAGAAGGTGCTCAATACATCAAATTAACTCGTGATGGAAAAGGTGCTCTTGCATTCGTACAAGCTCAATTCGATTAACGATAGGGACTATAAAACAGTCTCCTATCGTTACGGAAATCGCTATGGCGAATTTCCTAATCGCCTTGTTAATTCGTCGGTAAAAAGATATCGTTTTTACCTCC